>JAKLIE010000008.1 GCA_022709775.1 Pseudomonadota bacterium | reverse complement strand
GGGGCCGCATCCGCCGGCAGAGCGAGGCCGCGCGCGCCAACCTGCTCGCCACCGACGAGGCGCGCCGCGGCGTGATCCTCTCGCTGGTCGCGTCGGTGGCGGGCAACTACCTGCAGCTTCGCGGCCTCGATGCGCAGCTCGTCGTCGCGAGGAAGACGCTGGGCGCGTACGCCGAGTCCGTCAGGCTGTTCACGCTGCAGTTCAAGTACGGCCAGGTGTCGCAGATGAACGTCGCGCAGGCGCAGTCGCAGTACGAGACCGCGGCGGCTCAGATCCCGCAGATCGAGTCGCAGATCGCGCAGGTCGAGAACGCGCTGTCGATCCTGCTCGGCCGCAATCCCGGCCCGATCGCCCGCGGCAAGCCGATCGACGCGCTCGTCGCGCCTGCGGTTCCGGCCGGACTTCCGTCGGCGCTGCTCGAGCGGCGGCCCGACGTCGCGCAGGCCGAGCAATCGCTCGCCGCCGCCAACGCGCAGATCGGCGCCGCCAAGGCGCTCTACTTCCCGACGATCTCGCTCACCGGCGCGCTCGGAAGCGCGAGCCCGGATCTCTCGGACCTGTTCAAGGGTCCCGCGCGGGTCTGGAGCTACGCCGGCCAGCTCGTCGGCCCGATCTTCACGTTCGGCGCGGTGAGCGGCCAGGTGGCGCAGGCGGAGGCGGCGCAGGCGGCGGCGATCCAGAACTACCGGCTCTCGATCCAGAACGCTTTCGCCGACGTCGAGAACGCGCTCGTCGCGAACGCCAAGGGACAGGAGCAGGTCGCCGCGCAGCAGCGTCTCGTGGCGGCGCTGACCGACTACACGCGGCTCGCGCGCCTGCAGTTCGACGGCGGCTACGCGCCGTACTCGACCGTGCTGCAGGCGGAGCAGGCGCTGTTCCCGGCCGAGCTCAACCTCGTCGCCTACCGCGCGACGACGCTCGGCACGTCGGTAAGCATCTACAAGGCGATGGGAGGCGGCTGGGTCGACGTCGCCGCCGCGCTCACGCCCGCGACGCCGCGTCCGCCGGCGATCGACGACCCGAATCCGCGCCCGCCGCTCTTCTGATACGGTTCCGTGCTCCCGCCGCCGCCTACCTGACCGCGGCGACGTCGCGAGCGAATTCCGCGAGGATCTCGCCCAGCGCCGCGCTCTGCGCGGCCGCGTAGCTCGCGGCGCTCACGGCGGTGAGCGGCGTGCGACGGCGGTACTCCTTCGTCCACAGCGGCACGGCCGAGCGATCGGGGCGCGACACGTAGAACGTGATCGCGAGCTCCGCGGCCGGCGCCTTCGGGTCGCGGTTGTCCGCGAACAGCGAGTCGACGAACGCGTCGACCGTGAGGTCGGCCTCGGCCGGCGCGCCGGGAGGAATCACCTTCGAGAACGCCTTCGACTGCGCGAGCGCGCGTGCGATCGCCTCGGCGATCATCGGCGCGGGCGCGACGACGTACTCGTGGTAGTAGTCGTTCTCGAACCTGAGGTCGGCTTCGCGCACGACGAACGTGCGGTCGCGGTAGGGCGCGGCAACCGTCACCGTGCCGATTCGCGCGGAGAGGGGGTTCGTCTGCCGGAGCGCCTGCGCGGGGGGCGGCTCGAGCAGGTACATCTCCTTGACCGGCGTCGGACGCGTGATCGAGCACGCACCGAGCGTCGCCGCGGCCGCGGCGACGAGGAACGCGGAAGCGAGGGGTCGGTTCATGGCTGGCGGCTCGGCAGCGGTTTCGGCGGCTCGCCGAACAGGAGGTTCGACGGGTAGCGCTTCGCGTCCTCGGAGAGGTCGCGCAGGTTGTCGGTGATCTGGCGCAGGTTGGAGATCGTCGACGCGAGGTCCTGCTCGCCGCCGCCGAGGATGCGGTCGACGCGCGAGAGGGATCGCTCCATGCGCGCGATCGTCTGGCCGAGCTTCGGGTCCGACACGAGGTCCCTGAGCTTCGCGGCGGCGGCGGACGCGTCCTCGGGCAGCTTCTGCCACGCCGGATTCGCGATCATCGACTTCAGCTCGGCGTTGGTCTCCCGAAGCTCGGCGAGGAGCGCGGTGCCTTCGCCGGTCAGCTTCTTCGCGTCGATGCCCGCGAGCGTCGTGTCGATCCGGTCGAGCGTCCGGGTCGCCCGGTCCGACAGACCCTTCGCGTCGATCGCGGCGAGCCGGTCGTTGGTCGTCGTCATCAGCTTGTTGAGGTTCGCGAGCGTGCCCTCGATGTCGAGCCGGTGCAGCCGGTCGATGATGTCGGACGCCGCGTTCACGAACTGCGAGACCGTCGACGGCGTGCTCGGGATGTAGACGTTGTTCGGCGTCCACGCGATCGGCAGCATCGGGGGCGGCGGGTCGACGTAGTCGAGCTCGAGGAAGCTCGTGCCGGTGATGCCCTGCGGCGTCAGCCGGATGCGCAGCCCCCGCTCGACCTCGGCTTTCGCCCCTTCGGGAGTCGTGAGGTCGCCGGTGGCCGCGCGGCCGCCCACGAGTCGGGGATTGATCTGCGACTCGACCAGGACGAAGCGCGCGCGCTGCACCATCGGCAGGTCCTGCTGGTAGACGACGTAGGTGAAGCTGATCTTCGTCACCTCGCCGATCACGACGCCGCGGTACTTGAGCTTCGACCCGATGTCGAGACCCTGCACCGACTCGTTGAAGTAGGACTCGATCGTGGACTTGCGCTCGAACCACCGGCCGGAGCCGATGACGAGGATCACCACGATGCCGGCGACGAGCGCGCCGATCACGAAGAGGCCGAGCTTGAAGTAGTTGGCTTTCTGGCTCATCGGTCGGGCAGGCTCATCGGTCAGGCGGCCGCCTTCTCGGCCTCGCGCCGGAAGAACGCGCGGACGCGCGGGTCGGGAGACGAGTCGCGGAGCTCCCGGGGATCGCCCTCGGCGATGATGCCGCGCGCCTTCTTGTCGAGCAGCACGACGCGGTCGATCGACGCGAAGACGGAAGGCAGGTCGTGCGTGACGATGACGAACGTGACGCCGAGGCTCTCGGCGAGCCGGCGCACCGTCGCGTCGAGCGTCGCCGACGTGATCGGGTCGAGACCCGAGGACGGCTCGTCGAGGAACAGGATCGACGGGTCGAGCGCCATGGCGCGAGCGATGCCGGCGCGCTTCTGCATGCCGCCGGAGATCTCGGAAGGAAGGTGGCCCGTGAACGCGTCGAGGCCGACGAGCGCTAGCTTCATGCGCGCGATCAGGTTCATCGCGTCGCCCGGCAGGCCCGAGTAGACCTCGATCGGCAGGCGCACGTTCTCGAGCAGCGTCATCGAGCCGAACAGCGCGCCCGACTGATACATGACGCCGAAGCGGCGCCGGATGCGCTCGAGCTCCGCCCCGTCGGCGCCCACGATGTCCTCGCCGGCGAAGCGGACGTGGCCGGACACCGGCGGCACCAGCCCGATCATGTGCTTCAGGATCGTGCTCTTGCCACCGCCCGAGCCGCCGAGGATGCCGAACACCTCGCCGGCGCGGATGTCGAACGAGACGTCGTCGAGGATCGCCGTGCCGTCGTAGCCCGCGTACAGGTGGTCGACCTCGATCAGGACCTCGCCGGGCGTGCGGCGCGCGGGTCCCTCGGCGGCGAGCGGGTCGTGGGTGGCCATCGGGTGCGGCGTCGCGTCAGATGTTCAGGATGTAGAAGGCGACGGCGAAGATGCCGTCGACGACGACGAGCAGGATGATGCCCGAAACCACGGCCCGCGTTGCGGATTCGCCGACGGCCGACGCGCCGGCAGCCGTCTGCAGGCCGCGCAGGCACCCGATGCCGGCGATCAGGATGGCGAAGACGAACGACTTGACGAACCCGGCCATGAAGTCGGTGAACGAGACGGCGCTCTCGACCTCCTTCATGAAGGTGACGACGGGGATCGAGAACGAGGTCATCGTGATCGCGCCGCCGATGAGCCCCAGGAGCATCGAGAACAGCACGAGCAGCGGCGTCATCAGGAGCGCGGCGATGACCCTCGGCGTCACCAGGAAGCGAACCGGGTCGAGACCCATCGTCGTGATCGCGTCGACCTCCTGGTTGACGCGCATCGTGCCGATCTCGGCGGCGAACGCCGCGCCCGAGCGGCCGGCGAGCAGGATGGCCGTCATCAGGGGCCCCAGCTCGCGCAGCATCGACAGTCCGATCAGGTCGGCGACGAAGATCTCGGCGCCGAACCGCTTCATCGGCACCGCCGACTGGAACGCCAGGATCATGCCGAGCAGGAAGCTGATCAGCGCGACGATCGGCAGCGCGTCCACGCCGACGCGCTCGCACACGCGCCACACGTCCCGCCAGCGCACCGTGTGCGGCCGCAGGAGCGCGTGGAAGAGCGCCGCGCTGAGCTCGCCGATGAACGTGATCTGCTCGGCGATGTCCCTCCAGACGGCCGCCGCCGCACGCCCGATCTCCTCGATCGCCGGACGACGCTTCACCTCGGGATCGACGTCCTTCGCCAGCCGCTTCGGGTCGAACTGCCTGAGCAGCAGATCGAACGCCGGCTTGAGGTTCGCGATCTCGACCGGCGCCGCGCGCTCCTGCGCGATCAGGTCGATCAGCAGCGCGACGCCGGCGCCGTCGCAATAGTCGACCTTCGCCGCGTCGACCGTCACCGGCTTGCCCGGGGCGTCGGCCAGCGCGCGGTGCGCATCGCTCCAGACCGCGCGCACCGTGTTCGAGTCGAGGCGACCGTCCAGCGCGACGACGCGGCGCCCGTCGGGCAGGTCGTTGATCGCGATCGCGGCCATCGATGCGTGGGAGCGTCAGGGGTCGATCAGCTCGAGCTGCGTGCCGTAGACGCGCACGCGGTCCCCGGGCCGGAACGGGGGATCGTAGCGCAGCGGGACGGTCCTTGTCCCGCCGGCGTCCAACTTCACGTCCACGTCCCAGCGCGGCTGCTCGTAGCTGTCGGGGCGCTTCGCATAGGATCCGCCGCCCGCGGACCCGAGGACCACCAGCCCCTGGTTCTTCCCCTGCGGTCCGATCTGGAAGGCGCTCGTCACCCGGCCGGTGGTGCCGATCGAATCGCCGGGACCGGCCGACGGCACGGTGGTTCCCAGCGGGGTCCAGCTGCTCTTCTCCGTCGTCTGCCGGACGGCGGCCACGGTCCCGCAGTTGTCGCAGCGGCCGGCCGGCTGCGCCTGCGCGGCTGCCGCGGCGAGCATCGCGATACCCGCGACGACGATCGCGCCCGCCCGCCGCGCGCGGTCCCCGCTCATTGCGGCACCGTGGCGAGGTAGAACATCGCGTGGAGCATCGGACCCGGGCGGCCGAGCGCGCCGAACCAGCGCTGGAAGATCGGATCGACCTCGCCGCTCCGGTACAGCTCGACCAGCGCGCGGTTCACCGCGAGCCGGAAGTCCGGATCGTCGCGGCGCATCACGAGGCCGTAGGGCTCGTACGAGATGTCCGAGGGAAGGAAATCGCTGTCGCGCAGCGACGGCATCCGCGAGCGCTGGACGGTCAGCACGATGCGATCGCCCGCCACGCCGTCGACCTTGCCCGCCGCGAGCTGCGCGAGCCCTTCCTGGAGGCTGCCGATCGGCACGACGATCGCCGGCGCAGCGATCGCCGTCAGCGTGCGCGCGAGCGCCTGCTCGGTCGTCGTTCCCGGGATCACGGCGATGCGCCGGCCCTTCAGGTCGGCGAGCTTGCCGAGCTTCGATCGCGCGCCGACCAGCACGGCGCCGCCGTCGACGTAGATCGGCACGCTGAAGTCGACCGTCGCCATGCGCGAGAGCGAGATCGTCGTCGTGCCGCACTCGAGGTCGACCGCGCCGCGCGCGACCGCGTCGACGCGTTCGTCGGCGGAGAGCGGCTTCCACTGGAGCTTGAGCGAGGCGACGCCCGCGACCTTCGCGACCTCCGCGGCAGCCCGCTCGCAGAGCTCGACCGAGTAGCCGCGCACGCGGCCATCGCGGTCCCGGTACGAGAACGGCGCGGCGTCGTCGCGGTAGCCGAGCTCGATCGTGCCGGTCGCACGGATGCGGTCGAGCGTCGGTCCGGCGAACGCCGCCCCCGCGAGCGCGCCGGCGATCGCGGCGACGACGACGAGCGCGGCTCGCAACGGATGTCCTGTCGAATGGCGCATGGACGTCATCGGTGATCGAAGGGCGGCGAAGTTTAGCACCAACCCCCACGCGAGCGTGCCCGCGTCCGGGCCGCCGGCGACGGGCGGTCGCGCCGCTCGGCCCGTCCGGCGTACCCCACGGGCGCGGGCTTCGTGCCGGTCGTGCGGCCGCTGCATCGGCCCGCGAATCGACGCGCCGGGACCTACACCCCGCCGCGCCGTGGCGGGAGATCGCCGAGCGCGCCGTCGAGCGCGGCGACGACCGTGCTCCACTCGCCCCGGGCCGATTGGCGGAACAGCGTCGCGGTCGGATACCACGGGCTGTCGGTACGATCGAGCATCCATCGCCAGACGTCGCCGACCGGCAGCAGGATCCACGTCGGCTTGCCCATCGCTCCCGCGAGGTGCGCCACGGCGGTATCCGCCGCGATCACCAGGTCCAGCCCCGCGATCAGCGCCGCCGTCTCCGCGAAGTCGACCAGTTCGCCGGTCCAGTCGTGCAGGCGCCCGGCGTAGCGCGCCGCCTGCGTGGCCAGCCCGCCGGTCTGCAGGCTGATCCACGCGACGTCGTGCCGCTCGATCAGCGTCTCCAGCTCCGACAGCTCCAGCGACCGCGTGTGATCGTTGATCCGGTTCGGATTGCCGGCCCAGACCAGGCCCACGCGGGTCCTGTCGCCCAGCGCTTCGAGCCGCTTCGCCCATCGCTGCGCATCCTTCGGGTCGGGTGCGAGATAGGGAACGTCGGACGGGATCGTGTCGAGCGTCGTGCCGAGTCGCGCCGGAACGCTCATCAGCGGACAGTGCGCGACGACCGGCGGCGTCGCCGCCCCGCGCGCAACGACCTCGATGCCCTCGATGCGGGCGAACAGCCGCAGCAGCTCGGGCGCGCACTCGAGCACCACCGGGCAGCCCCGGCGCGCGAGCAGCGGCGCGTAGCGGCAGAACTGGATCGCGTCCCCGAAGCCCTGCTCCGCGTGCAGCAGCAGCGGTCCCCGCAGCGGCCCGCCGTCCCAGAGCGGCACGGGCAGCGCGGGCATCGGCCGGTAGTTCGCGCACTTCCAGCGCCACTCGTACTCGTGCCATCCGCGGGGCATCACGCCGTCGGTCAACAGGGCGAGGGCGAGCTTGCCGTGCGACTCCGCATCGGCCGGTGCGATCGCGAGCGCGCGCTCCAGCGCCGCGCGCGCTCCGGCCGTGTCGCCGAGCTCGAGACGGGCCGCGCCGAGCCCGCGCCACGCCGCAACCCGGTGCGGGTCGCCCGCCACCGCCTGCTCGTAGCAGGCGACCGCACCGGGCACGTCGCCGCACTCCGTCTTCGCGATCGCGAGGTTGAAGAGCGCCTCCACCATTCCGGGCTTCGTCCGCAGCGCCGCTTCCAGCGGCCCGACGGCCTCGGCGCAACGCCCCTGGCCGATCAGCGCACGGCCGAGATTGCACAGCGACTCCGGCGTCGGCGCACCCGCGGCGACCGCGGCAAGGTGCGCTTCGGCCTCCGCGAACGCCCCCGCGTCGAGCAGGGCCGTTCCCAGCAGGAACCGCAGCGGAAGCGCGCCCGGCTGGTGCGCGAGCGCCGTCTCGAGCGAGGCGACCGCGTCGTCGCGCCGTCCGGCCGCGAGCTGCGCCTGCCCGAGCCCTGCCCAGGCCGACACGAGCGTCGGGGCGAGCGCGAGCGCCGATCGGTAGGAGGCGACCGCCTCGTCGTGGCGGCCCGTCGCGCGCAATGCGTGTCCCAGGTTGGCATGGGCCTGCGCGAGGCGCCCGTCGAGCGCAATCGCCCGCCGGAAAGCCGCCTCGGCCGCCGCGTACGCACCGCGCTGCTGGAGGATGTTTCCGAGACTGTTGCGGTACGCGGCCGCGGTCGGCCGTCCCTCGATGGCGCGCGAGACCAGCGACTGCGCCTCGTCGAGCGCGCCGCGCCCCGCGCACAGGACGCCCAGTCCGTGCAGCGCGTCCGGCTGTCCCGGCTCGCGCGCGAGGATCTTCCTGTACGCCTCCTGCGCGTCCTCCGCGCGGCCGGCCCGATGCAGGGCGAGCGCCTCGTCGAGCGTCGGTGGGTTCGAGGGCATGGACGTCGGGCAGGCAGGCGGCGGCGCTTCGTCCGCCGCATTGTACCGAGGGCAACGGCGGCGCGACGCTCGATGCCTGCCCTGCGCCGCGCGCGAGCGCCGTTCGGCGTCAGCGATCCGCGAAGATCTCGTCTAGCGACGGCGCCGGCGCGCCGTCGAGCGCCAGACGCGATTCCAGCTCGTCGACGTGCGCCGCCATCAGGCGCCCGGCGCGCCGGGCGTCCCGGCGCGCGATCGCGTCGACGAGCGCGTCGTGGTCGGCGCGCGCGTGCGCGACGCCGCTCCGCTCGTAGAGGGCGATCGCGAGCGACGACTGCAGCACGAGCTCGCGAGCATAGCGGGCGAGCACGGGGTTCCCGCAGAGGTCGGCAAGACGATGGTGGAACGCGAGCGAGCGCTCGAGGCCCGCGCCGCGGTCGCCGCGCGCGTAGGCGGCGTTCTCGTCGCGCACCACCCGCCTCAGCGCCGCGATCGACGCCTTGTCGATGCGCGCGACCGCCGCCTCGACCGTCGCCGCCTCGATCACCCGGCGCGCGGCGAACGTGTGGCGCACGTCGGCCGCGGAAGGCCGGGCCACGACCGCCACGCGCTTCTCCCGCAGGCTGACGATGCCCTCGTGGTCGAGCCGCCGCAGCGCCTGGCGCACGATCGTGCGCGAGACGCCGAAGAACCGGCCGAGCGCGAGCTCCTGCAGCTTGGTGCCGGGCGCGAGCCTCCGCGCGAGGATCGACGCGCGTATCGCGTCGCAGATGCGCGCCTCCGCACCGCCCGCCGCCTGCCGCCGCGCCGCCATCGGCTCCTCTCCCTCGCCCGTCCCTCGGGCAGCGTAAGCCCGCCCACGCCCCGGGTCAATCCAGGCGGGATGCACGCGGTCCTCATCGTGTATACACGATTGTCGTCCCGTGTCCACCGATCGCGTCGACCCCCCGCACCGCCGCCCAATGGAGCCGTCGCGCAGCGGTGCGCCGGCAACGGTATGCACGCCCCTCGCTCCCGGTTGACAAACCATGACCCCGGCGGGAGGATGCGCGACGATCCCGGGCGCACCGGCGCCCGGTCACCCGCGCACCGCCTCCGCCCATGCCCGCCGACGGGACCGACCCGATCCGCTTCGTGCTGAACGGCGGGCGCGTCGACGTCGCCGGCGTGTCGCCCCAGACGACGCTGCTCACGTGGCTGCGCGACGCGCGGCAGCTCACCGGGACGAAGGAAGGCTGCGCCGAAGGGGACTGCGGCGCTTGCACGGTCGTCGTCGCCGAGTCGCGTCGGGACGGAACGCTCGCCTGGAAGCCGGTCAATGCGTGCATCCGGCTCCTGCCCTCGCTCGACGGCAAGGCGGTGTTCACGGTCGAGAGCCTGCGCGCCCCGTCCGGCGCGCTCCATCCGGTGCAGCAGGCGCTCGTCGAATGCCACGCGTCGCAGTGCGGCTTCTGCACGCCCGGCTTCGCGATGAGCCTGTTCGGCCTGTACAAGAACGCGAGCGCGCCCTCGCGCGAGGCGACCGACGACGCGCTGTCGGGCAACCTGTGCCGCTGCACCGGCTACCGCCCGATCCTCGCCGCCGCCGAGCGCATCGGCGCGATCGACGCGCAGGCGTGCGGCGCGACCGGCTGGCGCGGCCCGGGCGTCGCCGCGGACGGCAGCCGCATCGTCTCCGGCGAGGAGCAGCTCCTCGCGGCGCAGCTCGACACGCTCCGGCGCGACGAGACGTTCGTCTACGAAGGCGAAGGCCGGCGCTGGATCGCGCCTGTCGACGCCGACGGGCTCGCCGCCGCGTGCGCCGCGCATCCCGACGCACACATCGTGGCCGGCGCCACCGACGTCGGGCTGTGGATCACCAAGCAGCACCGCGACCTCGGCACGATCGTCGCGACCGGCGCGGCGCGCGATCTCGCGCTCGTCCGGGTGGGCAGCGACATCATCGAGATCGGCGCCGCCGCGACGCTGGCCGACGCCTTCGACGCGCTGGAAGGCGACTACCCGGAGCTCGCGGAAGCCTGGCAGCGCTTCGCGTCGGTGCCGATCCGCAACGCCGGCACGCTGGGCGGCAACATCGCGAACGGCTCGCCGATCGGCGACTCGATGCCGGCGCTGATCGCGCTGGGCGCGCAGGTCGTGCTGCGCGGGGGCGGCACGGTCCGCCCGATGCCGCTCGAAGACTACTACCTGGCCTACCAGAAGACCGCGCGCGTCCCCGGCGAGTTCGTCGCGGCGGTCCGCGTGCCGCGCCGCGCGGGCGGGCTCGCGCTCCGCGCGTACAAGCTGTCGAAGCGCCGCGACCAGGACATCTCGGCGGTGTTCGCCGCGTTCGCGCTCCTGCTCGACGGCGACCGGATCGTCTCGGCGCGGATCGGCTGCGGCGGCGTGGCCGCGACGCCGACGCGCGCCACCGCGACGGAAGCCGTGCTCGCCGGATCGTGCTGGACCCCGAACGCGGCCGAGGCCGCGGCGCACGCGCTCGAACGCGAGTTCGCGCCGATCGACGACATGCGCGCCTCGGCCGTCTACCGTCGCCGGGCGCTTGGCAACCTGATGCGCAGGATGTGGCTCGAAACCGGCGCGAGTACGCCCCCGGCGACGCGCGTCGAGCAGGTCTCCGCGACCTGGTGACCGCGATGAACGATCCGCGCGTGCCGCTCCCCGACCTCGGCGTTCCCGACGCGGGCGCCGTCGTGGGCGCGCCGCTGCCGCACGACTCGGCCGCGCTGCACGTCGCGGGCGAGGCCGCGTACACCGACGACCTTCCCGAGCCGAAGGGCACGCTGCACGCCGCGATCGGCGTCTCGCCGGTCGCGCACGGTCGGCTGCGCGCCGTGAATCTCGACGCGGTGCGCGCAGCGCCGGGCGTGATCGACGCGATCGTCGCGTCGGACATCCCGGGTGCGAACGACGTGGGCCCGATCGTGCGCGACGACCCGATCCTCGCCGACGGCGGCGTGCAGTTCGCCGGGCAGCCGGTGTTCGCCGTCGCGGCAACGAGCGCCGACGCGGCACGGCGCGCCGCCCGCCTCGGCCGCTTCGACATCGAACCGCTGCCGGCGATCCTGACCGTCGAGGAGGCGATGGCGGCGGCGGCGTTCGTCCTGCCGCCGGTCCACGTCGCGCGCGGCGACGCGGCGGCAGCGATGGCCCGCGCGCCGCACCGCCTGTCCGGCACCGTGCGCTCGGGCGGCCAGGACCACTTCTACCTCGAGGGTCAGGTCGCGCTCGCGATTCCCTGCGAGGGCCGCACGATGCACGTGCACTGCTCGACGCAGCACCCGGGCGAGGTGCAGCACATGGTCGCGCGCGCGCTCGGCGTCGACGACCACGACGTCGTCGTCGAGTGCCGGCGGATGGGCGGCGGGTTCGGCGGCAAGGAGACGCAGATGTCGCTGTTCGCCTGCGTCGCGGCGATCCTCGCGCGGCGCACCGGACGCGCGGTGAAGCTCCGGCTCGACCGCGACGACGACATGCGCTCGACCGGCAAGCGCCACGCGTTCGTGCACGGCTACGACGCCGGCTACGACGACGACGGCCGCATCCTCGCGCTCGACCTCACGCTCGCGTCGCGCTGCGGCTTCTCGGCGGACCTCTCGGGCCCGATCAACGACCGCGCGGTCTTCCACGCCGACAACGCGTACTGGCTGCCCGACGTGGCGATCCACTCGTACCGCTGCCGGACGAACACCGTGTCGGACACCGCGTTCCGCGGCTTCGGCGGACCGCAGGGGATGTTCGCGATCGAGGCGGTGATCGACGCGATCGCGCGCGCGACCGGCCTCGACCCGCTCGACGTCCGCAAGGCGAACCTGTACGGGACGAGCGAGCGCAACGTCACGCCCTACGGCATGACCATCGAGGACAACATCGCGCCGGAGATCATCGCCGCGCTCGAGGCGCGCGCCGACTACCGCGCCCGCCGCCGCGCGATCGAGCAGTGGAACCGCGACCACGAGGTGTGGAAGCGCGGAATTGCGCTCACCCCGGTCAAGTTCGGCATCTCGTTCACCGCGTCGCACTACAACCAGGCCGGCGCGCTGGTCCACCTGTACGCCGACGGCAGCCT
>JAKLIE010000079.1 GCA_022709775.1 Pseudomonadota bacterium | reverse complement strand
TCCGTCGCGCTCGGAGCTCCGGAAGCGGACCGGGTTCTCATCGCGGTCGGCGACCGAGCCGTGGCCGAGGACGCGGTGTCGCGGGCGGCGCCGGGAGGGACCGCGCTCTTGTTCGGCGGGTTGCCGAAAGGGGAGCGCGTGAGCGTCGACGCGTTCGCCGTGCACTACCGTGAGGTCTCTCTCGCAGGCAGCTTCGGCTTCCAGACGCGGCACTTCCGCGACGCGGTGGAGTGGATTCGAGAGCACCCCGGAGCCCTCGACGGGATCGTGACCTCGTCCGTCCCGCTGTCGCGTGCTGCCGAGGCGTTCGAGCGGGCGGGGGACCCCGAGGGGTTGAAGGCGGTGATCCGATTCGATGAAGACGCCTAAGGCGCACGCCGCGCGGTCGCTGGTCGAGGAGAAGCGGGCGCTCCCGTTCCTGCTCCCATCGCTGGCCGTGCTCTGCTTCATCAGCCTGTACCCGCTCATCCAGGGGATCACGCGGGTCGTCTACTCGTACCGCGCGCTGACGCGCAAGACGGTCTACACGGGATTCGAGAACTTCATCCTGCTCTTCCGCGACCCCGTGTTCCTGCGCGCGCTCGGAAACAGCCTGGTGTGGACCGTGACGAGCGTCGCCGTCATGTTCCTGCTCTCCTATATCCTGGCGACGATGCTGAACTCGCGCTACCTGCGGTTCCGGCGATTCTTCCGCAGCGCAACCCTGATCCCGTGGGCCCTGCCGGGAGTTGTCGTGTCGCTCATCTGGCGCTACATCTTCCTCGCCGATGGGCCGCTGAACGCCGCGCTTGCCGGACTGGGCGTGACCAGCCCGCCGTCGTGGCTGACCGACACGAACCTCGCCTTGTGGACGTGCATCGTGGCGAACATCTGGATGGGACTTCCGTTCGTGACGATCATGATCCTTGCCGGCCTCCAGTCGCTCGAGGGCGAAATCCTCGAGGCCGCGGCGATCGACGGCGCGAACTACTTCCAGTCTCAGGTGCGGGTCGTCCTACCGAGCATGAAGAAGGTCATCCTCATCGTCCTCACGCTCGAGACGATCTGGACGTTCAACTCGTTCGACATCGTGTTCGTGTTGACCAAGGGCGGTCCGGGGTCGGCGTCGATGACGCTGCCGTTGTACGCGTACCAGAACGCGTTCATGTACTACCAGGCCGGATACGGCGCGGCCATCGGGATCATCATCCTGCTTATCCTGCTGAGCGTCGTCGTGCTCTACATTCGCGAGGTGCTGCGATGAGGAT
Organism: Pseudomonadota bacterium; assembly: GCA_022709775.1. The sequence goes on along the minus strand of JAKLIE010000079.1, from coordinate 6,044 downwards.
GAGTCGAACCAAACAGGTCTTCCTGCACGTCGCCGTCGTCTTGATGCTCCTCGCGCTCGTGTTCCCGATCCTCATCCTCTTGTTCAACTCCGTCAAGACGGAGTCGGAGATCTTCGCGTCTCCCGGCGCGCCGCCGCGCGCGATCACGTGGGACAACTTCCGCGCCGTCCTCGTCGAGAGCACGTTCTTCACCCACCTCAAGAACTCCGTCATCGTGGCGTTCTCGACCGTGCTCCTCGCCGTAATCGTGACGGCCCCGGCGGGCTACGCCCTGTCGCGGTTCAAGTTCCGCGGCCGCACGGCCTTCTCGATGTGGCTGCTCGCTACGCAGGCATTCCCTGGGATCATCATGGTGCTCGGGCTGTTCACTGTCCTGAACGTCTACGGCTTGATCAACCGCCTGCCGGGACTCGTCGTCATGCACACGAGCTTCGCGTTGCCGTTCTCGATCTGGCTTCTCAAGGGGTACTTCGACAAGATCCCGGTCGACCTCGAGGAGGCGGCGCGCATCGACGGCTGTTCGCGCCTGCGCGCTCTGGTCAAGATCATCCTGCCGCTGTCGGTGCCGGGCCTGTTGGCCGTCGCCACGTTCTCGCTCCTCCTCTCGTGGAACGAGTTCTTCTTCGCGCTTGTCGTGATGCGGACGAACGCGAGCTGGACCCTGCCCGTCTACCTTGCGCGCTTCCAGGGTTCCGGAGGCGTCGTCGAGTGGGGGCCGCTGTCGGCCGCCGCGCTGCTCGTCACGATTCCTGTCTTCCTCTTGTTCCTCGTCGGGCAGCGCTACCTCGTGTCCGGACTCACGGGAGGGGCGATCAAGTGATCACGCGGCGGGACCTGGGTCGCGTCGGCGTCGTCGCGAACCCCTATGCCGGCGCCGGGAGCGGCGCCCTGCGCGACGTCCTCGGTCGCCTGTTCGCGCGTCTGGAGGGGGCCGACCTCGTGCTCAACGACGGGACGTTCGAGGCCGAGACCGCCGAGGCGTGCCGCCTCGCGTGCACCAAGGTGCGGGGGCCGATCGGCGACGCGCGGCGCATGGCCGAGGCGCTTCTCGACGCGGGGGTCGACACCGTCGTCGGCGTCGGCGGGGACGGAACGCTGGGCGAGATCGCGGCCGCGCTCGCGGCGCGCGAGTCGAAGGCGCCCCTCCTCGGGATCGGCGTGGGGTCGTCCAACGTGGGCCCGCTGGTGGCCACGGCGTCCGCCGGCCTCGACGCGTTCCTGGACGCCCCGTGGAGCGAGACGGGCGTGCACGCGGTCGACGTCCGCCTGAACGGCGAGGCGGTCGGCGTCTCGTTCCACGACGTCACCCCGGCGAACACGTACTTCGGAACGCGCGACGGACGCCGCGTAGACCTGGACGGGGCGGCGGCCCTGCGCGGCATCGACCGCCAGGGCGTGCCGCGGTCGGTCTGTGTCGCGGGGACGTGGATCGCGAAGAACGGCCGTCGGCTATTGGCTGACGTGAGCCTGGCCGGAGGCCAGGTCGTGGGGTCGCCGCTGAACGACGTGGAGGAGTGCCGCGGCAAGGCGGTCGGAGGGTTCCTGTGCTGGGGGCCGTACCTCGGCTCTCGCGCGCTCGTCGCCGTGGCGAGCGAGGTCATGATCCGCACGCACTTGACGCCGTCGGATCTCGCGGCCGCAGAGCCGTTGCGCCTGTTCCACATCGGCCTCGCGCTCGGAGACGTCGTCGAGCTGGGCGGACTGCCCGAGAAGGCTGTTGTCGTCGTCGACGGGACGCCGCGGTGCGCGGCGGGTCCGGACAAGGTGTTATCGCTTCGAGCGATGGAGAACGCGGTCGTCGCGCTGCGCGCGGCGACCGCTCGCCCCGGGGGATTCGCGAGGGAGGGAACATGCAGTTCCGAGGCGTCGTAATCGAGGACACGTTCTGCGAGTGCACGGACATCTACACCGCGCGACTTGTGTTGACTGCGGCGACGGAGGCCGTCGCCATCGCCGAGGCGAGCTACCTGTGCGGGTTCGGCATCATCACGGCGTCGCCGATCCAGGGCTGCATCGAGGGGTTCGTGTCGCCCTCTCTGACTCCGGATGGCCGCGCGGGCGTCGCCCTGCAGTTGAACGCGCCGACGGCCGTCGGGTTCGAGACCTTCAAGAAGAGCCTGCTCGAACGGCTGTTCATCTTCCCGCACCTGCCCACCTGTTCGCTGTTCGACGGCGCTGCGAGCGGACCGATCGAGTGGATCGTCGACCTTGCGGCCCGCATCTCGCGTTGGGGCGACGGGTTCGAGGCGACCGACCGCGTCGGCGGCCGGGAGGTCGTCCGCATGCCCATCATGACGGGCGACCAGCACATCGAGCGTCGCGTCCACGTCGTCGCGGGAACGGACGGCGTGCTTGAGGTGTTCGGCCTCAACGAAGCGTCGTGCCTGTTGGGAGCGATCGAAGCCGCTGCATGCGTCGTGCGCGACGCGCCGGGCGTTGCCGTGTTCAACTACCCGATCGGCGGAATCAGCGGGGCGAAGGTCGGCGGGCGCCGCTACCAGGGCGAGGGCGTCACGATCAACGAGCCGTTCTGTCCGAGCCTCCGCACGCGCGTCCAGACGAAGATCCCGCAGGGTGCGAACGCGGTCATCGAGTTCCCGCTCGTGGCGACGTCGCTCGATGCGATGAAGGCCGGCCTCGCTGTGGCCATCCGCGCCTTCGCCCGAACGGCGGGCATCGTCGCGATCACGGCGCCGTCGTTCGGCGGCGCGTGGGGCGGGCGCAAGCTGGCGCTGCGCGACGTCGTCCCGCCGGACACCAAGTAGCCGAGGAAGGGGCCGATGAGGAGGATGGACACGGACAGAGACTGGGCCGCGGGGCGCGTGGTCGAGATCGTCGACGCGATGGAGCGCGACGCGCGCGAGCTCGAGATCGCCGTGGGAAAAGGCCCGGGCGGCTCGCGGATCGTCGACTGCGGCGTCCTCGCGCGCGGATCGTGGGAGGCCGGCCGGCGCGTCACCGTCTTGTCGCACGCCGGGATGGCGCGGGCGACGCTCGGGGTCAGCCGCCTCGCCGGCACGCCGCTTCCGGAACTCACCTGCGATTCGTGGCGGCCGGCGCTGTCGATCCGCGAGTTCCAGACATCGTTCGCCCTGAGCGAGATCGATGCGTCGGTCCGCATCTCGGGACCGATCCGCGCGGCGATCGACGGCGCGGTCGAGGTGCGTGCCGGAGCGGGCGCCGCGCGGGCCTGGGGCGTCGCCGTGGTCGAGGCCGGCCGCCTGCCGAGCGTGGACGTGGTCGGGGCGATCGCGCGGCGGGCGCGCCTCGAGCCGTCCGATCTCACGCTCGTCGTCGTGCCGGGGCCGAGCTTGGCGGGCGTCACCCAGATCGCGGGACGCCTCAACGAGTGCGTCTTGTTCACGCTCGAGACGAGTCTGGGGGAGAGCATCGAGCCCGTCGCCTCCGTTCTCGGCTCGGTGCCCGTGGCGCCGTGCGGCCGCGAGGCCGTTCTTCTGCCCGACGACCTGATTCATTACGCCGGCCGGGTGGTCCTGGTGGTCGATGCGCCGCCGGCGTGGGACCTTGGCGCATTGGCTGACTCGCTCGTCTTCCGCTCGTCGCCCGCGTATGGGTGCCGGTTCGCCGACCTCCTGGCCGCGGCGGGCGGCGTGTTCGAGGCGGTGCCCGGGTTGAATGACCTGAACAAGGTCGCCGAGATCGCAATCTTCGATCGGCAGACTGGACGGACGGCGCGGGCGGGCGGAGTCGACATGGCGATCCTCGAGGCCGCGTGGCGCGAGGCCGAGGAGCGAGGCCATGAGCGATAGCCTGGCGCCGCGCCGCGTCCTGTCCGTCGACGTCGAGACGGGAGCCTGCCGCGAGGAGGCGGAGGACGCGGGCGATCGCGCGAGCTACCTCGGCGGGCGGGGCGCCGCGGCGCGCCTGCTCGCCCAGAGGGCCTTCTGGCGCCACGAGGCGACGGATGCGCGCGCGCCGTTCGTCGTCGCGAGCGGGCTCCTGAACGGGACGCCGTGGCCGGCGTCGTCGCGCGTGCAGATTGCGTTCCGATCGCCGCTCACGGGAATCTACGGCTACGCCAACGCCGGCGGCTCGCTCGGGCCGCGCCTCGCCGCGCACGGGATCGCCGCGCTCGAGCTTGTCGGGCGCGCCGCGGGGCCGGTCGTCGTCGACGTCGGGCCGGACAAGGTGGAGGTTCGCGATGCCGGCGGACTGTGGGGAAGATCGGTGTCGGAGACGACCGCCGCCCTGCGCGCGGGCCGTCAAGCGGCGGCGGTGGCGTGCGTCGGCATCGCCGGCGAGCGAGGCGTGCCGCTTGCCAGCGTGATCGTCGACGGCGAACGCGCCGCGGCGCGCTGTGGCGGGGGCGCCGTGCTCGGCGCGAAGAACGTCAAGGCGATCGTCGTCCACGGCGGGCGGCCGCCGCGCGTTCCCGACGCCTTTCGCCGCCACGCTCGTGCCGCGGCCGAGCGCATTCTCGCGACGCCAGGAGTCGCCGACTTCTCGCGTTTCGGCACGCCCGTCCTCGTGGCGATCAAGAACGAGCACGGTGATCTGCCGGCGATGAATCACCGGCGCGGTCAAGTGGACTTCGCGGGCCGGATCGACGCCGACGCGCTCGAGCCCTACCGCGCGGCGTCGGCGGGCTGCCCGGGGTGCCCGATCCGCTGCGGGCGCGTCTCCGAAGTGCGCGCCGGACGCCACCGCTCGCGGAGCGCGGGGCCGGAGTACGAGACGATCGCCGCGTTGGGGTCGAACTGCCTGTGCGGCGACCTCGAGGCCGTGCTTCACGCCAACGCGCTCTGCAACGAGTTCGGGCTCGACACGATCTCGGTCGGGGGGACGATCGCCTTCGCGATGGAGTGCCACGAGCGCGGCCTGCTCTCGGACGGCGACCTCGACCTCGACCTCGACTGGGGCAAGGGCGACACGATCGTCGCCCTTGTCGAGCGGATCGCGCGGCGCGAGGGCGTCGGCGAGCTGCTCGGGCGCGGGGTTCGCCACGCGGCGCGCGAGATCGGACCCGAGGCGACCCGCTACGCGCTCCACGTGAAGGGGCTCGAAGTGCCCGGCCAAGAGCCGCGCATCGCCAAGAGCTTCGGACTGGGACACGCGACGTCGAACCGTGGCGCCGACCACCTGTACGCGCTTCCCACCATCGACGTCGCCGGGCTCGACGGCGCGGCGCGCCGCCTGCTCCCCGGCGTCTACCCGCGCGTGCTCGACATGGCCGACGAGGCGACGAGGGCCTCCCTCGTGCAGTTCGGCGAGGACTACTGCGCCGTCTCCGACGCGCTCGGAGTGTGCAAGTTCACGACGACCGAGATGTACGCGCTCGACCCGGAGCACCTCGCGCAGGCGCTCGACGCGCTCGGGCTACCGATGGACGCAAAGCGGCTGCTCGAGGTGGGGGAACGGATCGTGAACCTCGAGCGGTTGATGAACGGGCGACTGGGCGTCGACGGGCGCGCGGACGCGCTGCCCGCGCGCTTCCTCGAGGAGCCGCTCGAGGTCGCGCACGGGGATGCCTTGGATGAGCACAGGATCGAGTCCCTGCCCTCGATGCTCTCCGACTACTACCGCTTGCGCGGCTGGGGCGAGGACGGGCTGCCGACCGCGGCCGTTCTGGAGCGCCTGGGGCTCGCGGATTGGAGCGCGACGTGACGAAGCTGCGCGGGGGCTACGCCGGAGCCGTCCTTCACGTCGATCTCACCCGCCGCCGCGTCGAGGTCGAACCGCTCGACCCCATCGTCGCGCGCCGCACGCTCGGCGGCAGTGGCTTGGGGGCCGAGATCCTGTGGGACGAGGTCGGGCCGGAGGTCGACGCGCTCTCCGAGTCCGCCGTGCTCGTCGTCGCGACGGGACCGCTCGCCGGCACGCCCTGGCCCTGCTCGGGCAGGACAGAGGCGATCGCGCGTTCACCGCTCACGGGCATCTACGGCGACTCGAACGCCGGCGGAACGTTCGGTCCCGGGCTTCGCTTCGCCGGGTTCGACGCGGTCGTGGTGCGCGGCGCGTCGGAGGAGCCCGTGGTGCTTCGGGTGATCGACGGGAGGGCGACGATCGACGACGCGGCGGACGTC
>JAKLIE010000078.1 GCA_022709775.1 Pseudomonadota bacterium | reverse complement strand
CCGGGCTGCGCTCGTGCGCATCCGCGGCGATGCCGATGCGCAGGCCGAGGTGGAGCTGCATGTGCTCGACCTCGACGGGCTGGCGGAAGCCGCCGAGCAGGCGCTCGGCGAGCCGGCCCGCCGCGGCCTCGGCCGGCGCGCAGTCGCACAGCAGGATCGCCTGCGCGCTGTTCCACACCGCGAGGAAGCCCTCCGGGACGCACTCGCGCAGCCGCCGCGCCGCCGCGCGCGCGAGCTTCGGGTGGTAGTGCGTCGCGATCGCCGCGAGCGGCACGATCTCGTCGCGCTGCGTCGCGAGCGGGGTGACGGTGTGCCGCGAACCGTCCCCGGCCGCCTCGCCTGCCCGCGCGCGCAACGCGCGGTCGATCGCGAACGCCGCGCGCTTGCCCTGCCCGACCGCGTCGGTCACGAACCGCGCCATGCTGGAGACGTCGCCGCCCGCCCAGGTGCCGTCGATGCCGGTCGCCTGCGACGCGTCCACCGCGAGTAGCGGGCCGTCCGCGGGGCATGCATCGCCGAGCGCGGCGAGATCCGGGTCCTGGCCGATCGACGTGACGATCGCGTCGGCGGCCAGCGCGAACGCGCTCCCGTCGACCGGCGCGACCGTGAATTGCCCGCGCCGCGCGCCCGCGTCGAAGCGCACCCGGGTGCATTCGAGCCGGACGGCATCGCCTTCCTCGTGCGCGCGAACCAGCATCGCCCCGTCGACGAGCGCGACGCCCTCCTCGAGCGCCTCGTCGACCTCCTCGCGCTGCGCCGGCATCTGCGCCCGCGCCTCCAGCGCGAGGATCGTGACCTCGTGACCGGCGCGCCGCGCGCTGCGGGCCGCGTCGAGCGCGGCGCTGCCGCCGCCGATCACGACCAGGCGCCGGCCGAGAGCGGGCGGCGAGCCCGCATTGGCCGCCGCGAGCCACGCGGCGCCGTCGGCGACCCACGGCTTGCCGTAGTCCAGCGCGGGCAGGCGCTTCTGCTTCTGCGCGCCGGTGGCGACGTAGATCGCATCGTGCGCCGCGCGCAGCGCCTCCCAGGCCCCGGACGTCGCCGTCGCCTCGTCGAGCCGCACGTCGACGCCCATGGCGACGATGCGCGCGATCTCGGCGTCGAGCACGTCGCGCCCGAGCCGGTACGACGGGATGCCGTAGCGCATCAGCCCGCCCAGATCGCCCCGTGCCTCGACGAGCGTCACGCGATAGCCCAGCCGCCGGAGCTGGTATGCCGCCGAGAGGCCCGACGGCCCGCCTCCGACGATCGCGACCCGCTCGCGCCGCTCGACCGCGGGCGCCTCGAAGGTCCAGCCGCGCGCGATCGCTAGATCGCCGACGTGACGCTCGAGCTTGCAGATCGAAAGCGGCTCGTCGTAGCCGACGCGGTTGCACGCGGTCTCGCACGGGTGGTGGCAGATGCGTCCGGCGATCGCCGGGAACGGATTGTGGCGCGCGAGCACGTCCCACGCGCCGCGGAAGTCGCGCTCGCGCGCGAGCCCGATCCATTCGGCGATGTCGCCGTTGACCGGGCAGGCCTGGTGGCACGGCGAAGGCGCCTGGACGTGGCGCGGCAGCGCCGCGCGCCAGGTCCCGGTCCGGATCGCCGCGGTGGAGCCGGTCGTCCAGATGGGAGGGAGCTCCCTCATCGGGGCATTCATGCCGCGACCTCGTCGGACAGCAGGGCGTCGACCGTCCGGTAACCGTCCACGCAGGCGGCGAGGTTCTCGGCCGTGAGCTTGGGCGAGCGCTCGGCGAGCGTGCGTTCCAGCGTGGCGAGCTGCGGCGTGCCGATCGCGCGCGCGAAGGCGCCGAGCAGCGCCGAATTGACGATGCGGCCCAGGCCGGCGCGGCGCGAGATCGCGATCGCGTCGACCGGGATCACGCGGTAACCCGGCAGCGCGCGCGCGAAGTCGCCGATCGAGCGCCCCGAGTTCACGACGATCAGCGTGCGCTCGTGCGCCGCGGCGAGGAGCCGGCCCTCTAGCAGCGTCGCGTCGAAGCAGAGGATCGCGTCGGCCCGCTCGACGTCGCAGCGCACGCGCACCGGCCGGTCGTCGACCCGGATGTAGGAGGAGACCGGCGTGCCGCGCCGCGCCCCGCCGTAGCTCGCGAAACTCTGCACGTGGCGTCCTTCGGCGAAGAAGGTCGCGGCCAGCAGGTTGCCCGCCGTCTGCGCGCCCTGTCCGCCTCGGCCCTGGATGACGATCTCGAGCACCGGTTCCTCCTCCCGCGCCGGACGCCCGCCGGCTCCCTGCGGCCCGCGGCCGCGACCCGCCTTCCTCGACTCGGCGCCACGGGCGGCGTTCCGGCCCGGAGGGCGTCCTTCCGGGCAATCTAGGCCGGGGCTTGGCATTCGTCCAATCGATTGTCAGAATCATGCCCATTCGTCGTGTGCATACCATGAACTTCCGCCGGCTCGACCTGAACCTGCTGCGCGTGCTCGCCGCGATCCACGCGAGCGGCTCGGTCACCGCGGCCGGCCGCCAGCTCGCGCTGTCGCAGCCGGCGGTGAGCCACGCGCTCGCGCGCCTTCGCGCGTTCTTCGGCGACGCGCTGTTCGTGCGGTCGCCTTCGGGCCTTCATCCGACACGGCTGGCCGCGCGGATCGTCCCTCAGGTCGGCGCGCACCTGCGCGCGCTCGAGGCCGCGCTGGCGGAGGCCGGCGCGTTCGATCCGGCGACCGATCGCGTGCACTGGCGGCTGTCGATGTCGGACCTGGGGGAGATCCTCTTCCTGCCTCCGCTCGCCGCCGCGCTGCGGCGCGAGGCGCCGCATGCGCATCTCGACAACGTCGGCGTGCCCGTGCAGGCGGTGAGCGCGGCGCTCGAGTCGCGCGACGTCGACCTCGCGATCGGCATCCTCGCCACGACCCACCGCGGCGTGGTCGGCGAGACGCTGTTCCACGAGCGCTACGTGGCGGTCACCGCACGGAACTGGCGGCCGCCCGGCGGGTCCGCGGGGGATGTGCTGACGGCACGGCAGCTCGCCGCCTCGTCCCTCGCCGTCGCCTCGCCCACCGCCACCTACCACGAGAGCGTGCAGCGCATGCTCGACGCGCTCGAGCTCTCCGAGCGCACCGTCGTGCACGCGCGGCACTACGCTGCGCTGCCCGAACTCGTCACGACCACCGACCTGCTCGCGATCGTGCCGCAGAGCTTCGCGCACGCGATGGCGGCGCGATGGCCGGTGCGCGTGCGGGCGCTTCCCGGAGACGCGCCGCAGTACGACGTGCAGATGGTGTGGCATGCGACCGCGGAGCGCGAGCCCGCACACCTGTGGCTGCGCGCGCTGGTGCGTCGCCTGTTCGCTCGCGGCGGCGGCCCGGGCACGGCCCCGGAGGTGCCGCGCGGCGCGTCGACGCGGTCCCGCCGGGGCGCGCGGGCACGCGCGGGCCGCTGACGCCGACGCGCGCGACAAGTGCGCGGGAATGCAGTAGGGTTTCGGGTCGACGGCACCGCGGGGAGCGGGCGATGGCGGATCCGGTACTGGGCTGGGCGTTCGTCGGCATCGGCATCTCGGCCGGCGCCGCCGCGGCGCTGGTCGCGCGTCGCTCGGTGCGTCTCGTGCGTGCCGGGGGCAGTGCCCACGGCGTCGTCGTCGGCAACGAGGAAGACACGCCGGCGGGCCAGCGCGGCACGCCGCGCACCTACCACTTCCCGGTCGTCGCGTACGCGACGCCGCAGGGCACGAAGGTCCGGTTCCGGTCGCGCGTCGGCAGGGGCCGGCCGCTTCCGAACGGAACGTCCGTGCGCGTGGCGTTCGACCCGGACCACCCCGACGATGCCGAGATCGCCACGTTCGCCCGCCTGTGGCTCATGCCCGCCGTGCTGGCGGTCATGGGCCTGCCGTTCCTGCTCGCCGGGCTGTTCGTGCTGCGCTGACCGCCGCGCAGCCGGCCCGGGCGAGGACATCGGGCCCGGCAATTCGCGCGGGTTTCTGGCAGGATTCGGCTGCGGACGAGGGATCGCCCAGGATCGGCGATCCCGACGCCGTGTCCCTTCCACCAACGAGGCCGTCCATGGGCAACCGCGACAAGCAGCGCAAGGAACCGAAGAAGCCCAAGCAGCCGAAGAAGCCGTAGCGGCTGGGAGTCGCCGGCGCCGCTCCGTCACGGCTCGCCCGGGGCGGCCGGTGCCGCGCGCTCGCGCCCCGGCGGTGCGTGGTCGCGCAATCGCGGCCGCGCATGCCTTCCCCGCCCGATGATCCGTCGCACCCGCCCGATACTGCTCGTCCTGGGTCCCGCGGGATCCGGCAAGACCACGCTCGGCCGGTCGCTGGCGGCGCGCGGCCTCCAGCACCTCGACCTCGACACGCCTCCAGGCCGGGTCGGCCCCGACGATGCCCCGGACGCCCTGCGCGAGGGAATCGCCACGCTGTTCCAGCGTGCGCGCGTGGGCCCGCTCGCACTCGCGATCGAGTCGATGGATGGCCACCGCGAACGCCGCGGAACCGTGGTCACGTTCAGCAGCGTGGAGACGCTTCCGCCCCGGCACGCCGCGGCGGTCGAGCGCGCGGGCTTCGACCTGGTCGTGCTCTACGGCACCGGCGCCGACGTCCTGGACGGATACCTCGCACGGGAACGGGCGGCCGGGCGCGCCGCGCCGCCGGACCACTGGATCGCGCACAACGCGGCGTCGTACGCGCAGTTCAGCGCGCCGCACCACGCCCCGCATCGCGTGACGACGTACCGCGACGGACGCTTCGTCGGGGCCGACGGGCTCGTCGCGGCGGTGACCTCGCATCTCGCACGCCGCAATCCGCAGTGGAGCGGACTCGCCCTTCAGGCCAACCCGGGCGCGGGCAGAGGCGACGGGGCCGGACCGTTCGCGCCGGACGAGCCCGCCCGTTCGACGAGCGTCGGCCGGCGATAGAATCGCCGCGTCCCTTCCGCCGTACGCACGATCCGGCATGACCCTCGACTACCTGACGATCAAGCATGTCCACCTGTCGGCCGCGGGCCTCTCGCTCGCGCTGTTCGTGCTGCGCGGCGCATGGCGCGCGGTGTCGCCGGAAAGGCTCGCCGCGCGATGGGTTCGCGTCGTGCCCCACGTGATCGACACGGTGCTGCTCGCGTCCGCGCTGTGGCTCGCCTGGCAGCTCGGCCGCGACGCCGCACCGTGGATCGCGGCGAAGGTCGTCGCGCTCCTTCTCTACATCGTCCTCGGCTCGATCGCGCTCAGGCGCGGACGCACGCCCGGCATCAGGATCGCGGCGTTCTTCGCCGCGCTCGCGACGTTCGGCTACATCGTGTCGGTGGCGATCGCCAAGTCCCCCTGGGGCGCGCTCGCGCGCCTCTGACTCCCGAAGGTGCCCGTGCCATGACGAACCCGATGCTCCCCGGCGGCGACGCCGCCACGTTCGACGATCCCCTCGCGATGCTCTCCGCCTGCCATCTGCGCATCCGCAAGCAGCTCGCGACGCTCGCGCGCCTCGAGCACCACCTGCCCGAGCACGGGCACGACGACGACGCCCGCGCGGCGTCGCGCGCGATCCTGCGCTACTTCGACTCGGCGGCGGCGCACCACCACGAGGACGAGGAGGCGAGCCTGCTGCCGCGCCTGGTCGCGCGCGTGCCCGAGGCGCGCGCGCTCGCCGAGCGGCTGCTGCGCGAGCACGGGGGGCTGGCGAAACGCTGGCGCAGGCTGCGGCCGCTGCTCTCGGGCATCGCGGCGGGCCGGCGTGCGGTGCTGCCGCCGAAGCTCGTGCACGAGATCGCGGCGGCCTACCACGCGCATATCGAGCTCGAGGAGTCCGAGCTGATCCCGCTCGCCCGGGAAGTCCTGTCCGCGGACGAGGTCGCGACGATCGGCCGCGAGATGGCCGGGCGGCGCGGCGTCGCGATCGCCGCGTAGCGCCCCGCCCGCGCGTCAGCGCGCGGACGCGACGAGGTCGCGCGCCATCCGCTCGCGCATCGCCGCGGGGATCGGCACCGACCGGCGGGAATCGAGCGACGCGAGCACGAGCGTCAGCGTCGCGCGCACGCGGACCTCGTCGCCCGCGCGCGCGGTCACGGCGATCCGGATCGACGCGTTGCCGAGGTGCTCGACCTCGAGCATGAACGCGAGATGGTCGCCGATCCTCGACGGAACGAGGAAGTCGCACTCGACGCGCCCCATCGGCACGCCGAGCCGGTCGTCCCGGTGCAGGTCGGAGAAGCGGATGCCGAGCCTGCGGTCGAACCAGTCTTCCACCAGCTCGTTCATCAGCACGAAGTACTGCGGGTAGAAGACGATCCCCGCGGGATCGCAGTGGTGGAAGCGGATCTGCTTGTCGCTGACGAACGCCATCGCAACTCCCGGATCAGGGCAGACGGTCGACGAACCGGACGAGCGCCTCGAGCACGGCCTCGGGCTGGTCGCGGTGCGGCGAATGGCGGCAGTCGGCGAGCCGGACCAGCTCGACGTCGGGCGCGAGCCGCTCGATGCGCTCGATCTGGTCCATCGTGCCGTATTCGTCGTCCTCGCCCTGGATCGCGAGGATCGGGCAGCGCACGTCGCGCACGTGGTCTTCGATGTTCCACGCGCGGAAATCCGGATGGAGCCAGACGTCGTTCCATCCGGCGAACGCCCCGTCGACGTCGTCGTGGTGCCGCGCGAGCCTGGCGCGGAGGTCGGTCGTGCGCCACGCGACCTTCGCCGCGGCGATGCTCGCGATCGAGACGTCCTCGACGACCACGTGCGGCGCCATCAGCACGAGCCCGGCGACCGGCCGGCCCGCTGCGGCCGCGTGGATCACGGCGATCGATCCGCCGTCGCTGTGGCCGAGAAGGATCGGCCGCTCGATCGCGCACGCATCGAGGAGCCGCGGCAGCACGACGAGCGCCTCGTCGTGCATGTAGCGAACGCCGTAGGGCCGTTTCGCCGGCGACGAGCGCCCGTAGCCCGCGCGCGAGTAGACGAGAACGTTCCGGTTCGCGCCGTGCGCCACCCGGTGCGGAAAGTCCTTCCACATGGAAACGGACCCCAGCCCCTCGTGCAGCATCACGATCGGCGCGCCGGACGCGCGCCCGACGTCGATCCGCTCGACCTCCAGACGCGCCCCGCCGACGTCGACGAACGGCATGGGCGGGCTACACGCCCAGGTAGGCGTGCAGCGCCGCGGGGTCCGCACGCGCCGTCGCGCTGTCGCACTCGTAGGCGACCTGCCCCTTGACGAGGACGACGTTGCGGTCGGTGAGCGCGGTCACGTGCGCGTAGTTCTTGTCGACGATCACCGTCGCGATGCCGCTGCTTCGGATCTCGCGCACGATGCGCCAGATCTCCTTCGCGATCAGCGGCGCGAGGCCCTCGGTCGCCTCGTCGAGGATCAGGAGCGACGGATTGGTGAGCAGCGCGCGGCCGATCGTCAGCATCTGCTGCTCGCCGCCCGAGAGCTGCGCGCCGCCGT
>JAKLIE010000077.1 GCA_022709775.1 Pseudomonadota bacterium | reverse complement strand
GTCGCCGCTCGCGCCGCCTTCGCCGATGAGCCGTCGGTAAGCCCGTTCGGCTTCGACGAGCTCGCCACGCCTGTGCAGGGCGAGCGCCTCTCGGAGCGGGGATGGATTCTCGGCTGGGGGCATGGCGTCGGCGGTGGCGTTTCCCCGTTCGCCCCCCGGAACGGGGCGGTCCTGGCGCATGGCGCGCGGCGACTCCGGGGACGCGACGCGGACGAGCCTAACATCGCGGTCGCGCGCGAGCCAACCGCGGAGGTGTCCGGAGACGATCGGATCCGTGGCGCGTCTCTCCGGGCGCGGTCGGCGCGGACCCGGTGCCGCGCTCACGTGCCCGGCGTTCTCGCGGTCGGCGGAGCGTGCCGCCCGCGCGACGTCAGGCCGTACGCGCCGGTCGGTCGTCGTCGCTGCCCGCCAGCACGACGCGTTCGCGACCCTGCGCCTTCGCGTGGTAGAGCGCGCGGTCCGCCGCGGACACGAGCTCGGCCTGCGTCGCGCCGTCGCCCGGCGCGACCGCGACGCCGGCCGAGAACGTGAATCCCGACAGCGTCTGGCCGCCCCAGGGCACGACGAGCTCCCTGAGCCGCGCGGCGAGCGTCGCGAGCGCGGTGCGGGCGCCGCCGCCGTCGGTGTCGGGCAGCACGACGCAGAACTCCTCGCCGCCGTAGCGGCACAGGACGTCCGCGGGCCGCAGCGACGTCGCGAGGACGCGCCCGATCTGCATCAGCACGCGATCGCCCGCGAGGTGGCCGTGGCGGTCGTTGACGCCCTTGAAGTGATCGAGGTCGACGAGCGCGAGGGCGAGCGGGGCCGAGCGCCGGTTCGCCCCCGCGACCAGCGCGGGCAGGACCGAGTCGAGGTAACGGCGGTTGAAGAGTTGCGTGAGCGGATCGTGCACGGCCTCGGCGGCGAGGCGGGCCTGAAGCTCCTCGACCTCGCGCACCTTGCGCTCGAGCTCGCGATTGAGACGCTCGAGCTGGCGGTTGAGGGCCAGGCTTTCCTGGCGCTCGCGCTCGGCGCGGTCGCGCGCCTCGCGCGCGTGCTTGAGCTCGTGCTCGACCTTGAGCAGGTAGTGCTTGGCGCCGGCCCGCTGCGACAGCCGCTCCTGGCTCACCTCGGTCAGGCGGACCTGCCGCCGGTAGGCGTCCTCCCACCGTCCCAGCGCGGCCAGGCGCTTCGCGGCCGCGGCGTACGCCTTGCACAGCGTAGGCACGTGCCGCATGCGCTCGGCGGTCTCGATCGCGAGGTCGAGCGCGGCGAGCGCGGCTTCGTCGTCGTCGCGCGCGTCGGCCAGCGCGGCCGACGCCCAGGTCGCGTAGACCGCGTTGTAGCCGCCCGGATACGCCGAGCGGATCGTCTCGGCCTCGCGCATGCACCGCTCGGCGTCGGCGAGGCGGCCGTGCATCGCGTACACCTCGGTCGCGACCGCGAGGTAATGGCCCTGCGCGGCGCTGCGCGGCGGATTGGACGTGTCGCCCATCATCGCGTCGACCGTCTCCAGCGCGCCCGCGGCGTCGCCGGTGCCGAGCTGCGCCTCCGCGAGGTTCGAGCGCACGAACAGCCACAGCTGCGCGTTGTCGTAGCGGGGCAGCATGGCGAGCGCGTCCTGCGCGAGCTCGCGCGCCGGCGCGTAGTCGCCTACCGTCACGAGCGACGCCGCCAGGTTCGACATCGCGGTGGCGAGGTGCGGCGAGACGTCGATCGTCCGCAGCGTCTCGAGCGCGAGGTGCATGTACCGGATCGTCTCGTCGATCCGGTCCTCGTAGTAGTAGGTCGCGCCCAGCGCGTTGATCGCCCAGAAGCGGTCCTGGGGCGGCAGCACCGCGATCGCCTCGTCGTAGAACTCGAGCAGCAGCGAGCGCGCCTCGAGCGGTCGCTGCGTCACGAGGAGCACGCGTGCGGCGCCGATGCGCGCGAGCAGCTCGCCGCGGCGCTCGCCCAGGCGCTCGAAGCGCCGCTGCGCGGCCGGCAGGATCGGGGCGGCGGCCGCCGGGTCGCTGGTGAAGTAGAGCTGGTGCCAGCCGACGGTGAGCTCGGCCCATGCGCGCGTGCGCTCGTCGGAGCCGGGGGCGTCGATCGCGGCGCGGGCGCGGGCGACCGCCGCGACCGGCTCGTGGAAATGCGCGTCCCACAGCGCGACGATCGGATCGTCGGCTGCCTGGGCCGGGCCTTCGGGGCCGGCGCGGCCGGGGAGTTGGGGAGGCAGGTTGCTCATCTCGAGAGGGGCGGTGGTTCCTGAGCAAGCGGCGTGCCGCGGGCGAGTTTGCCCGCGCTGCCGGAAGCCAGGCGGTCCACGGCGTCCTGCCGGGGAACCGCGACGGGTCCGCTGCGCCGAGGTCTCGCGTTCTTCATGACCCCGTTTGGGCCCGACGCCGTGATCCGGGGACACCCCGCCCCCGGGGCGCTCAGCCACCCGCAGTCGCCGGCGCTTCCGGTGCGTCCGGCGTCGACCGGGCCGCGCGAGCCGGTGTGGCGGGCAGCCGCCGGCGCTGCCCCGGAAACGACGAGAGCGCCGCACGGGCGCTCTCGTCGGGACGTGCGACAAGGCATCGCAGCCGTCAGGGCATCGCCTTGATCGCCTGCGCGAGTCGCGACTTCGTCCGCGACGCGGCATTCTTGTGCACGATCTTCTTCTCGGAGATCCGGTCGATCGCCGACTGCGATGCCTGCATCGTCTTCGTCGCGGCGGCCTTGTCGCCCGCCTCGATCGCCTTCTTCACCTTCTTGACCGCGCTGCGGAGCTCCGACTTGAGGCTCGCGTTGCGCTTGCGCGTCGCTTCCGCCTGCCGGGCGCGCTTGCGGGCTTGCGCCGAATTCGCCATGGATCGATCTTCCTCGTTGGGTTGGCGCCTGCGCGGCTCCCGGGGAAACTCCGGGGCCATGGGCGGCGGCGCACAAAGACTTGGAATAATATCGCTTTTTCGCTGTCCGGGCAAGGCGTTACCGCGGGACTCCTCCCGCGGGCCCGGCCGCCCGGCGAACGCCCCCCGACCGTGAACCTCCTCAAGGCCGTCTTCACCGTCAGCGGCATGACGCTGGCGTCCCGCGTCACCGGGCTCGTGCGCGAGAGCCTGAAGGCGGCCGTGTTCGGCGCCGGCGCGTCGATGGACGCGTTCGAGGCGGCGTTCAGGCTCCCGAACCTGCTGCGGCGAATGTTCGCCGAGGGGGCATTCTCGCAGGCGTTCGTTCCTATCCTGGCCGAATACCGCCGAACGCGCGGTCACGACGAGACCCGCGACCTCGTTTCCCGGGTCGCGACGCTGATGGCCGTCGCGCTGCTCGTCGTGACCGCGCTCGGGATCCTCGCGGCCCCCTGGCTCGTCTACCTGCTCGCCGGCGCGTTCGCGCAGGAGCCGGGCAAGGCCGCGCTGACGACCGACCTCATCCGCGTCGTCTTCCCCTACATCCTGTTCATCTCGCTCACGTCGCTCGCGGGCGGCGTGCTGAACGTGCACCGGCGTTTCGCGATTCCCGCGTTCACGCCGGTGCTGCTCAACCTCGCGATCGTCGCGGCCGCGCTGTTCCTCGCGCCGCACGTCGACCCGCCGATCATGGCGCTCGCCTGGGGCGTGTTCGGCGGCGGCATCGCGCAGCTCGCGCTGCAGATCGTGCCGCTCGCGAAGCTCCGCATGCTTCCCCGTCCGCGCTTCGACTGGCGCGATGCGGGCGTTCGACGCGTGCTCGCCGCGATGGCGCCCGCGATCCTCGGCGTCTCGGCCGCGCAGGTGTCGGTCCTGATCAACACGCAGCTCGCCGCGCTGCTGGGCGACGGTCGAATCTCGTGGATCAGCTATGCCGACCGGCTGATGGAGTTTCCGACGGCGCTGCTCGGCGTGGCCGTCGGCACCGTGCTGCTGCCGACCCTCGCGCGCCACGGAGGCGAGGGCGACCGTGCGCAGTACTCGGCGCTACTCGACTGGGGCCTGAGGCTCGTGGTCCTGCTCGCGGTTCCCGCGGCGGTCGCCCTGTGGCTGCTCGCGCTGCCGCTCGTGTCGACGCTCTACCAGTACGGCCGCTTCGGCGCGGCCGACGCGCTCGCGACGCGCGCGGCGGTCGTCGGCTACAGCGTCGGTCTCCTCGGCATCGTCGCGGTCAAGATCCTCGCGCCCGGGTTCTACGCGAGGCAGGACCTGAGGACGCCGGTCCGCATCGCGATCGTCGCCGTCGGGGTGAGCACGACGCTAGGGTTCCTGCTGATGCAGGTGCTGGGTCATGCGGGGCTCACTCTCGCGACCAGCCTCGCCGCGTTGTTCAACGCGACGACGCTCTTCGTCCTGCTGAAGCGCCGGGGCATCTACGTGCCGGCCCGCGGCTGGATCGCCTTCGCCGCGAAGGTCGCCGTCGCGACCGGCGTGCTGGCCGGCGTGATCGTCGCGCTCGCCGGTCCGGCGGCGGTCTGGCTGCACGCGGGGCTCGTCGAGCGCGTCGCGCGGCTCGCGCTCATCGTCGCGGCGGGCGCGGCCGCGTACTTCGGGGCGCTGTGGCTGCTGGGCTTCCGCCTCCGCGACTTCGACCGCCGCGACAGCGTGCCGCCGCCAGCGCCGCCCCCCGACGTCGCGGCGGAGCCGTGACCGGGGTCACTGCCCGCCGGACTTCTTGTGCGGGCAGCGCGGCTTGGTGCAGTCGGCGTACAGGTAGAGGGCGTGCTCGCTGATCTCGAAGCCGCGCTCGCGCGCGATCTTCGACTGGCGCTTCTCGATCTCGGCGTCGTAGAACTCCTCGACGCGGCCGCACTGCAGGCACACGAGGTGGTCGTGGTGCTTCCCCTCGTTCAGCTCGAACACCGCCTTGCCGGTCTCGAAGTGGTGGCGCACGAGCAGTCCCGCCTGCTCGAACTGCGTCAGCACGCGATAGACGGTCGCGAGCCCGACGTCGAGCCCGTCCGCGAGGAGCTGCCTGTAGACGTCCTCCGCGGTCAGGTGGCGCTGCTGCGACTGCTCGAAGACGTTGATGATCTTGAGCCGGGGCAGCGTCGCCTTGAGCCCGGCGTTGCGGAGGTCGTGGGGTTGGCTCATGAGGCGGTCCGGATCCGGTCGGCGCACCGTCGCCGGGGCGATCGCGCGAGGTGGCTATAATAACGATTCCCATGTCCTGCGCCCACGCCCGCCCGTGATTCCCGGCCGTCGAATCCTCGCCGCCGTCGCTGCCGCCGCCGGTCTCGCGCTCGCCGGATGCCAGACGATGGAGACGTACATGCCGGCCTGGGGCACGTTCGGCGTGTACCGGATGGACATCAACCAGGGCAACTACATCACGCAGGACATGGTCGATCGCCTGAAGGTCGGCCAGACGCGCCAGCAGGTGCGGCTCGTGCTGGGCACGCCGCTCGTCCAGAGCTCGTTCCACGAGAACCGCTGGGACTACGTCTACCAGTTCCGCCAGCGCGGCCGCATCGTCGAGAGCCGCCAGTTCGCCGTGTTCTTCCTCGACGACAAGCTCGCGCGCTGGGAAGGCGACGAGATGCCGAAGTCGGTCGCCGACCTGAATCGCGCGGCCGCCGAACGCACGCTGGGCAAGATGCCCGAGGCGGACGATCCCGGCGTGCTGGGCTGGTTCGTCGACCTCTTCAAGAAGCCGTAGCGCGGGCCGGGGCGCTCGATGGCGAACCCGATACGCATCGCGATCGCCGGCGCGGGCGGCCGCATGGGCCAGGCGCTGATCGCCTCGGTGCTCGCCGCGCCGGACCTCGTGCTCGCGGCCGCGCTCGACGTGCCCGGTGCGGCCTCCTGCGGTCACGATGCCGGCGCGCCGATGGGCCGGGCGACCGGCGTCGTCGTCGGCTCCGACGTCGACGCCGCTCTCGCCCGATCGGACGTCCTGATCGACTTCACGCGTCCCGAGGGGACCGTCGCACACGCCGCCGCATGCGCCCGGCGCGGCATCGCGCTCGTCGCGGGCACCACGGGACTCACGCCGGCGCACAAGGCGGAGCTCGCGGCGCAGGCGCGCACCGTGCCGATCGTGCACGCACCGAACATGAGCGTCGGCGTCAACGTGCTCGCGGACCTGGTCGCGCGCGCAGCACGGGCACTCGGCCCCGCCTACGACATCGAGGTCGTCGAAATGCACCACAGGCACAAGGTGGACGCGCCGTCGGGCACCGCGCTGATGCTGGGCGAGGCGGCCGCGACCGGCGCGGGCGTCGACCTCGCGTCGCACGGCGTCTACGCGCGCGAGGGCGTGACCGGCGAGCGCAGGGCCGGGACGATCGGCTTCGCGACGCTGCGCGGCGGCGACGTCGTGGGCGAGCACACGGTCCTGTTCGCGGGCGCCGGCGAACGCGTCGAGCTCACGCACCGGGCGACGTCGCGCCAGATGTTCGCCGACGGCGCGCTGCGCGCCGCGCGGTTCGTCGCCATGCTGAGCGCCGAGCGCCGCGCCGGGCTCCACGACATGCGCGACGTGCTCGGGCTCGCCTAACGGCCCCGGTTGCCGGCCGGACTCGAAATCCGGTAGAATTCAGGGCCTTGCGGGGGCGAGCCGGAACGGCCGGGCGCTCCCGCTTCGTACGTCCGGCGTCCGTTTCGCGGGGCCCCGGCGCCGCGCCGCCATGACCGACTCCACGCTCTTTCCTCCGCGCACCCCGGCGATCCTCGCGCTCGCCGACGGGAACGTCTTCCACGGCCGATCGATCGGCGCGACCGGGCAGTCGTCCGGCGAGGTCGTGTTCAACACGGCGATGACCGGCTACCAGGAGATCCTGACCGATCCGTCGTACGCGGGCCAGATCATCACGTTCACGAATCCGCACATCGGCAACGTCGGCGTGACGCACGAGGACGCCGAATCGCGCCGCATCCACGCCGCGGGGCTCGTGATCCGCGACCTGCCCGCGCTCGCGTCGAACTGGCGGAGCGAAGGCGATCTCGCTTCGTGGCTCGCGGCGGCGAACGTCGTCGGCATCGCGGACCTGGACACGCGCCGGCTGACGCGCATCCTGCGCGCGCAGGGCGCGCAGAACGGCTGCATCCTCGGGGCGCCGTCCATCGGCACGATGGAGATCGAGCAGGCGCTCGCCGCGGCGCGCGAGGCGCCGTCGATGGCGGGCCAGGACCTCGCGAAGGTCGTGTCGACGACGTCGCCCTACGAATGGACGGCGTCGACGTGGGCGCTGGGGGAGGGCTACCGCCCCGCGCCCGCGCCGCGGCACACGGTGGTCGCGTACGACTTCGGCGTGAAGCACAACATCCTGCGCATGCTGGTCGAGCGCGGCTGCCGCGTGCACGTCGTGCCGGCGCAGACGCCCTCGCGCGACGTGCTCGCGCTGAAGCCCGACGGCGTGTTCCTGTCCAACGGGCCGGGCGACCCCGAGCCCTGCGACTACGCGATCGGCGCGATCCGCGAGATCGTGGGAGCGGGCGTCCCGACGTTCGGCATCTGCCTCGGTCACCAGTTGCTCGGGCTGGCCGCGGGTGCCCGTACCGTCAAG
>JAKLIE010000076.1 GCA_022709775.1 Pseudomonadota bacterium | reverse complement strand
GGTGTCTCGTCGCCGACGAGGCGCCGCGCTGACATGCGCGACCGTCTCGCGCCCGCGAAGGTTCTGAAGCTCGCGCTGCGCATGCTCGCGCGCGACTGGCGCGCGGGCGAGCTCACGGTGCTCGCCGCCGCGCTCGTGCTCGCGGTGGGCAGCATGGGCACGGTCGGATTTTTCGCGGACCGCGTCAAGGCGGCGCTCACCTCGCAGGCGAGCCTGCTGCTCGGCGCGGACGTGATGATCTCGTCGGACCGGCCGCTGCCGGCATCGTTGGCCGACGACGCGCGCTCGCACGGCCTCGGCGCACTGCCGGTCGTCCGGTTCAACAGCATGGTGCAGAAGCCGGGGAGCGACGCCTCGCCGGTGCTGGCGAACGTGAAGGCGGTGCCGCCGGGCTATCCGCTGCGCGGCGCGATCGTGCTCGCGGATCCCGCGCATCCGGACGGCGTTCGGGCGACCGCCTCGCCACCTCGCGGCGAAGCGTGGCCCGACGAGCGGCTCGCGCAGCGCCTCGATCTCAGGCCCGGCGACCGACTGGTCGTCGGCGAGGCGACGCTCACGGTCGGCCCTGCGATCCGGCAGGAGCCCGAGGTGGCGACCGGCCTCCTGTCGTCGGGACCGCGCCTCCTGATCCACGCCGACGACCTCGCGGCGACCAACCTGCTGCAACCGGGCAACCGCGCGACGTACCGGTTGCTCGTCGCCGAGGCGGCGGGAGGCAAGGCACTCGCCGACTTCGTGAGGCGGGCGAACGCGGAGCTGAAGCCGGGCCAGCGGCTCGAGAGCGTCCGCGACGTCCAGCCCGAGGTGCGGCAGACGCTCGACCGCGCCGAGCAGTTCCTCGGGCTCGCCGCGCTGGTCGCGGTGATTCTCGCCGCCGTGGCGGTCGCGCTCGCATCGTCTCGCTACCTGCGCCGCCACCTCGACACCGCCGCGATGCTTCGCTGCCTCGGCGCGTCCGAAGGCAAGGCGCTCGCGCTCTTCGTCGCGCAGTTCGTCGTGCTGGGGCTCGTCGCGAGCGCGCTCGGCGTCGTGCTCGGGCTCCTCGGGCAGGCGCTGCTCGTCTCGGTGCTCGGGTCGCTCACGTCGGCCGAGCTTCCGCCGCCGTCGTTCGCCCCCGGCGCCGCCTCGTTCGCGACCGGCGTGCTGCTGCTGTTCGGCTTCGCGCTTCCGCCGCTCCTCGCGCTCGCGAGCGTGCCGCCGCTGCGCGTGCTGCGGCGCGACCTGCCGCGGCCGCGTCCGTCCGCGCTCGTCGCCTACGCGCTCGGCGCGGGCGTGATCGCCGCGCTGATCGGCGGGCAGGCGCAGGACGTGAAGACCGGCGCGATCATGGTCGGCGGCGTCGGCGGGCTCATCGTCGCGGCGGCGGTCGCCGCGTGGCTCCTGATCGTGGCGTTGAAGCGGCTCCCCCAGCGCGGCATCACGTGGCGCTTCGGACTCGCGAACCTGCGGCGGCGCCCGCTCGCGTCGAGCCTGCAGGTCGGAGCGCTCGCGCTGGGATTGATGGCGCTCCTGCTGCTCACCGTCGTGCGCGGCGACCTGATGAAGAACTGGCGCGCGAGCCTGCCGGCCGACGCGCCGAACCACTTCGTGATCAACGTGCTTCCCGATCAGGTCGACGGCGTGCGCGATGCGATGCGCGCGATCGGCGGACCCGGAACGGACCTGTATCCGATGGTGCGCGGGCGGCTCACCGCGGTGAACGGCGCGACGCTCGACACGCGCCAGTACGACAACCCCCGCTCGCGGCGCCTCGCCGAGCGCGAGTTCAACCTGTCGTACGCGGACTCGCTGCCGAAGACCAACCGCGTCACCGCCGGCACGTTCTGGGGAACCGGCGGGAAGGCCGGCGATGGCGTGTCGATGGAGGACGGCATCGCCGAGTCGCTGATGCTCAAGCTCGGCGACGAACTCACGTTCGACATCGCCGGCACGCCGGTGTCCGCGCGCATCACGAGCCTGCGCAAGGTCGACTGGGACAGCTTCCGTCCGAACTTCTTCACGCTGTTCCCGCCGGGCGCGCTCGACGGCATGCCGACCTCCTACATCGGCGCGGTTCGGCTGCCCGAGGGCGCGTCGTCGGGCGCGTGGGTTTCCGCGCTGCTCCAGCAGTATCCGAACGTGCTCGCGATCGACGTCGGCGAGGTGATCCGGCAGGTGCAGTCGATCATGGACCAGGTGTCGCGCGCGGTCGAGTTCGTGTTCCTGTTCACGCTGCTGGGCGGCCTGCTCGTGCTGCAGGCTGCGATCGCGTCGACGCAGGACGAGCGGCGCTTCGACGCGGCGATCCTGCGCACGATCGGCGCGTCGGCAAGGCAGTTGTCGGCGGCGCAGGTCGCGGAGTTCGTCGTGCTGGGCGCGCTCGCGGGGGTGCTGGCCGCGGCCGGCGCGACCGCGACGGGATGGGTGCTCGCCGACCGCGTGTTCCAGATCCCGTACTCGGGGACCGGCTGGGTGTGGCTGTGGGGCGTGGCGGGCGGCGCGCTCGTCGTCACGCTCGCCGGCTGGATCGGCACGCGCAACACCGCACGCCAGCCGCCGCTCGCGGTGATCCGGCAGCTCGGCTGACGGATGACCGCCGACGCGGCGACGGACGCGCGGCCGCCGGCCGGGGCGACGCCCTACGAGAGGCTGGGCGGCGACGCGGGCGTGCGTGCGCTCGTCGACGCGTTCTACGACCGGATGGACCTCGAGGACGCGTTCGCCGGCATCCGCAGGCTCCACGCGCCGACGCTCGAGCACGCGCGCGACAAGCTCCACTGGTTCCTGTCCGGCTGGCTCGGCGGGCCGCAGCACTACGTCGAGCGGTTCGGCCATCCGCGGCTGCGCGCCCGCCACCTGCCGTTCCCGATCGCCAGTCCCGAGCGCGACGCCTGGCTCGCGTGCATGCGCATGGCGCTCGACGACGTTGCGGCGCCGCGCGAGCTCGTCGAGCCGCTGATGCAGGCGTTCTTCGGCACGGCCGACTGGATGCGCAATCGGCCGGATTGACGGTTCCCGATGGCCGAGCTGACCGACCTCGACGCCGACGCCCTGTCCCGCGGCATCGCCGCGCGCGAGTTCTCGTGCCGCGAGCTGATGGACGCGACGCTCGCGCGGATCGCGAGCGCCAATCCGCGACACAACGCGATCGTGAGCCTGCGCGATCACGACGACCTGATGCGCGAGGCCGGCGAGCGCGACGCGGAGCTCGCGCGCGGCGAACGCCGCGGATGGCTGCACGGGCTGCCGCAGGCCATCAAGGACATGGCCGCCACCAGGGGCCTGCGCACGACGCTCGGCTCGCCGCTGTTGCGCGACTTCGTCCCGCCGCACGACGACCTGATGGTGCAACGGATGAAGGCATCGGGCGCGATCGTCATCGGCAAGACGAACACGCCGGAGTTCGGGCTCGGTTCGCACACGTTCAACGAGGTGTTCGGCACGACGGTGAACGCCTACGATCCCGAGCGGTCGGCGGGCGGCAGCAGCGGCGGGGCGGCGGTCGCGCTCGCGACGCGCATGCTCGCGGTCGCCGACGGCAGCGACTTCATGGGCAGCCTGCGCAATCCCGCGGGCTGGAACAACGTCTTCGGCATGCGCCCGAGCCAGGGACGGGTGCCGAACTGGCCGGTGGACGACGTCTTCGTCACGCAGCTGCCCACCTGCGGCCCGATGGCGCGCACTGCGCTCGACCTCGCGCGCCTGCTCGACGTGCAGGCCGGTTACGATCCGCGCGCGCCGCTCTCGCTGGAGCGCGCGAGCAGCTTCGCGGACGCCGCGGCCGGGGCGACGCATGCGACGCTGCGCGACGTGCGCGTCGGCTGGCTCGCCGATCTCGATGGCCATCTCGCGACCGAACCCGGCGTGCTCGACACCTGCGTGCAGGCATTGCGCCGCTTCGAGGGCGCGGGCGCCATCGTCGAGGCCGTCGCGCCAGGATTCGATCCGGTGCGGGCGTGGGAGACCTGGCTCGTGTGGCGGCAGTGGCTGGTCGCGGGCCGGATCGCACCGTTGCTCTCCCGTCCCGGGAGCCGGGCGCAGGTCAAGGCCGAGGCGTTGTGGGAGGTCGATTCGGCGCGGGGCCTTTCGGGGCTCGACACGCTGCGCGCCAGCGGCGAGCGAACCCGCTTCTACCAGCAGCTAGTGCGGCTGTTCGAGGCCTGCGACGTGCTCGCGCTTCCCTCGGCGCAGGTCTGGCCGTTCGACGCGAAGCTCCGGCATCCCTCCGAGATCGCGGGCCGGACGATGGACACCTACCATCGCTGGATGGAGGTGACGATCTACGCGACGCTTGCCGGGCTTCCGTGCGTCTGCGTGCCGGCAGGCTTCGGTGCGGGCGGGTTGCCGATGGGTCTCCAGCTGATCGGCAGGCCGCGTGCCGACGCGGACCTCCTGCGCATCGTCGCGGCGTGGGAGGCGGTGGCGGCGGACCTGATCACGGTGCGGCCGCGCGAAGGCGGGTGAGCGCCCGCGCGGCGGTCAACCGCCGCTCCGGCGCAGCGCCAGCATCTCGGCGAGCGCTCGCTTGACGACCTTGCCCGCGGCGTTGCGCGGCAGCGCGTCGACGACGACGATCTTCCTCGGCGCGCGCACGCCGAGACGCTCGCGCGAATAGGCGACGAGCATCGGTGCGTCCGCCGGCACCCTGCCGTTCAGCTCGACTGCCGCGACGGGGATGTCCCCGTAGATCGACGAAGGTATCGGGAACGCGGCCGCGGTGCCCACCGCGGGGTGCTCCTCGAGGACGCGCTCGATCTCGGCGGGGAAGATGTTGATGCCGTTCAGGATCATCATGTCGTCCTTGCGGCCGAGGTAGCGGAGGACGCCGTCGCGCGTGACGGCCCCGACGTCCCCCGGGTAGAACCAGCCTCCGCGGAAATGCCGCGCCGTTGCCACGGGATCGTCGAGATAGCCGGATGCCATGCCGTCGGACCGCACGCGGATCTCCCCGATCGTCTCCGGCGGGCAGGTCGCGCCGTCGTCGCCGACGATCTCGACCAGGGTGCCCGGCGCAGGCCTGCCGACGGCGTCGGGCACGCCTTCGTCGCCGGCGGGCCAGGTGGTCGCGATGAGGTTGACCTCGGTGGTGCCGTACCGGTCGAACACGCGACCGCCGACGCGGGACTCGAACGCCCGCGGGAATCCCGGGGGCATGCGTGCGGCGCCGAGGAACACGCGGGTGAACGGCGGCAGCCGACGCGTCCCGTCGAACCCCAGCAGGAGATTGCGGGCCTGCAGCACCGTCATCTGCAGGTAGGTGACGCGCAGGCTCTCGCAGAGCTCGATCAACGACGGTGCCGACGGCGACGGCGTGCCCGGGAGGATCGCGGTCGCGCCGCACCACAGCGCGTTGAGCCGCGCCATCTTGCCTAGGTGCGTCGGCACGGCCATCGTCACCATCACGCGTTCGTCGGGCGCGAACCCCTGGGCGAGCGCGATCTGGCTCGCCCGCGAGCCTACCGTGCGCTGGCTGTGCGCGAAGAGCTTGGGCACGCCGGTCGTCCCCGAGCTCGTCGCGTACATCGCCGGCGCGTCCGGGTCGACGAGGACCGGCGCGACGGGAGGAGCAGGCGCCGAGCCGTCGACCGCAACCGGCGCGAGCACGATCGTGTCGATGCCGTCGACGCCGGCGCGCGCGTCGTCGACGACGACGTGCGCGAGCGACAATCGGCGCGCCAGCTGGCGCCGCATGGGCATCGGGTCCGACGCCGGGAGTGCGATCTGCGGAACGCCGAGTGCGAGGAGAGCGAGGCTCGCCACGATGTTGCCCAGGTCGTCGTCGACCGCCACGCCGACGGACCCGGGCGTCCGGCAGCCTTCGCGGGCGAGCTGCGCCGCACAGCGCCGGACGCGGCGGATCAGCTCGGGATAGCCGATATCCGCGCCCGGCATCGCGAGGGCGGGGTGCGCCGGCCGCGCGAGCGCATGCGCTTCGAGCATCGCGCCAAAGGGTGTAGGCATGGGAACACGTTTCCCGCGGGCGCCGCTACTCGACGCGGATGCCGTTCGTCCTGACGACCTCCGCCCACTTGGCGATCTCGGCGCGCTGGAACGCGCCGAACTCCTCCGGAGTCATCGGAGGGGAGACCAGCGCGTTCGCGGCAAGGCGCTCCCGGACTTCGGGGGAGGTCATGATCCGCCGGACCTCGTCGTTGATGCGCATCGTGATCGCCGGCGGCAGGTTCGCGGGGCCGAACATCCCGATCCACGCGCTGCCGCTCACGCCAGGGAGCGTCTCCGAGATCGTCGGTACGCCGGGAAGCGGTCCCGCGCGCGCGGGGCCGGTGGTCGCGATCACGCGCACCTTGCCCGAGTTGAGGTGGGGAAGCGCGCTCGCCACCGAGACCTGCGACAGCGCGACGTCGCCGCGCAGTGCGGCGAGAAGCGCGTCGTTCTCGCCCTTGTAGGGCACGTGTCCCATCCGCACGCCCGTGCGCGACTTCACCCATTCGACCGTCAGGTTACCGAGCGTTCCCACACCGGCGCTGCCGTAGTTGAGCGCGTCGGGCTGCGAGCGCGCGAGCGCGATCAGCTCCCCGACGGATGCGACGTCGAGCGACGCGGGAACGACCCATGCCGAGACCCCGTCGGCGACGAGCGCGATCGGCGTGAAATCGCGGACCGGGTCGAACGGCAGGTTCTTGTAGAGGGAGACGTTGACGGCGTGGGTGTTGATGGCAGTGACGAGCAGCGTATGGCCGTCCGGCGCCGACTTCGCTACGTACTCGCTGCCGGTGTTACCGCTGCTGCCGGGCCGGTTCTCGACGTAGACCTGCTGGCCCAGGGCCGTGCCGAGGTGGGTCGCGACGAGTCGCGCGTACGCGTCGACGTAGCCGCCGGGGACGAAGGGGACCACGATGCGTATCGGGTGCGATGGAAACGGCGCGGGCTGCCCCCAGGCGGGAACGACGGAGAGCGTTGCGAGGAAGGAGACGAGAAAGACGGGAAGGCGCTTCATGATGGCGGATCGTTCGTCGGGAGGGTCGGGTTTCGGTCCGGGCACGCGGCCGCAGGGCGCATCCGGCTATCGTCGCGCGTCGGTCCGTTCGCCGATCGCGGAAAGCGGGAGTCAGGCATCGTCGCCACGCCCGTCAAGCATCGTCGCGAGCTCGCGCTCGATCCCGGCGGGGAAAGTGTTGATGCCGTTCAGCATCATCATGTCGGCTTCGCGGCCGAGGAAGCGGAGAACGCCCTCCGGCGTGATCGTCGCGGTGTCGCGCGGACTGAACCAGCCGTCCGCGCAATGCCTCGACGTCGCGACGGGGTCGTCGAAGCAACGGTCGACCATGCCTCGTCAGCGCAAGCGAATCTCGCCGGGCTCGCCCGGCGGAACGGGATACGCGTTCGGGTCGACGACCTCGAGTTCGATGCCAGGGAACGACTATGTGGACGGGCTTGCCCGGCCAGGGCGGGGCCTGTGCCCGGGAAGGACAAGGGGGCGGCGCCGCCGCGGGG
>JAKLIE010000075.1 GCA_022709775.1 Pseudomonadota bacterium | reverse complement strand
TGCTCAACGTGTCGGCGCAGGGCGCGCTCGCGCGGAGCGGCCTGTACACGCCGGCGCTCTTCCGCAAGCCCGAAGCGCGATCCCCCGCGCCATGAGGCGGCACGCGCTCGTTGCCGAGGCGAGGCGCTTCACGCTGCACATCGTCACCGGGTTCGCCGCGGTCGCCGCGCACTACGGCACGATGGCGGCGCTGATCTCGCTCGGGATGGCACCGGTGCCGGCGTCGTCGATCGGGTTCGGAGCCGGCGCGATCGTCCGCTTCACGCTCGCGTACCGGCACGTGTTCGATCCGACGCTGCCGGTCGCGCACTCGGGCCTGCGCTTCGCGATCGCGCTCGGCGCCCAGGCGCTCGGCAACGCAGCGTTGCTCTCGGCCGGGCTCGCGCTGGGCATCCCGACGTGGCCGTCGCAGATCGGGGCCACGGTGCTGATGACGTTCGCGAACTACGCCGCGTACCGCCTCTGGGTCTTCCGCTGAAGCGGGAGCACCGCCGCGACCGACGGGCCGCCCCGGGATCGCGGCCCCCCCTTCGGGGGGATCACACCCCCCGGGGCTTCGCTGCAAGCGCGAAGAACTCGTGGCCGCGATCGGTCG
This sequence comes from Pseudomonadota bacterium, assembly GCA_022709775.1. The sequence goes on along the minus strand of JAKLIE010000075.1, from coordinate 6,843 downwards.
CCGACCGGAACCACCGGCGCTGCAGGCGATTGAGCGGCGTCCACAGCGCCGCACTCCTGTCGGCGAGCCGGGAAACGAACGACATGTCCCAGGCGTTCCGCGTGGCGCTCGCCATCGTCGCGGCGTGCGCATCGGCGGGCGGCGGCGCGGCGCGCTTGAGCCTCGTGTACGCGCGGCGCATCGCCCAGTAGACCGGGAAGGTGAAGTCCTCGAACGTCACCGCCTCGAGCCCGGCTTCCTCCAGCCGCGCGCGCAGGTCGTCGACCGTGTAGCGGCGCACGTGGCCGTAGAAATCGTCGTCCCAGCGCCACTCGCGCGGATTGCTGGGAACCGCGAGCACGAGACGCCCCCCGGGCGCCATCAGGCGCGCGACGCACGCGAGCGCGGCGCGATCGTCGTCGAGGTGCTCGAGCACGTCCCACATCAGCACCGTCGGCCAGGCGCCCGCGAGTTCCTCGAGGCGCACGTGGCGGACGTCGACGCCCGGGTAGGGAGCGAGGCGCACGCGTGCGCGCTCGATCGCCGCCGGCGACGCGTCGATCGCCGTGCCGCGCCATCCCCTGCGCGCCAGGTGCTCCGCGACGTCGCCCGCGCCGCATCCGACGTCGAGGAACGGCGGCTCGAGGCCCTGCTCGTCGACGAAGCGGTCGAGACAGTCGAACATGTGCCGCTTGAGCGGCGCGAAATTCGCCATGGGAAGCCGGGGCCGCAGCGCCGCCGCCGGGTCACTTCACCGTGTTGCGGTCCTGTCCGAAGAGCACCGCGCGCGCCTTGTCGTCGCGGATCCCGGGCTGCGGGTTCACGGTCTTCGCGATCCCGTACGCACGCTGCACGGCCGGCCGCGCGCCGATCTCGGCCTTCCAGCGCTTCAGGTGCGGGAAGTCGTCGATGTTCTGGCCCTGCCGCTCGGGCAGCACCCACGGATAGCACGCCATGTCGGCGATCGAGTAGTCGCCCGCGACGAACTCGCGGTCGGAAAGCCGCTTGTTCAGCACGCCGTACAGTCGCCCGGTCTCGCGAACGTAGCGGTCGATCGCGTACGGGATCTTCTCGGGCGCGTAGAGCGAGAAGTGGTGGTTCTGGCCCGCCATCGGCCCCAGCCCCGCCATCTGCCAGAAGAGCCACTGCGAAACCTCGCAGCGCCCGCGCAGGTCGTGCGGATAGAACCGGCCGGTCTTGCCCGCGAGGTAGAGCAGGATCGCGCCCGACTCGAACAGCGGCAGCGGCGCCCCCCCGTCGGGAGGCGCGTGGTCGACGATCGCGGGGATCCGGTTGTTGGGCGAGACCGCGAGGAACGCCGGGTCGAACTGGTCGCCCTTCGAGATGTCGACCGGCTTGAGCCGGTAGGGCAGCCCCGTCTCCTCGAGGAAGATCGTGACCTTGTGGCCGTTGGGCGTGGTCCAGTAGTAGAGGTCGAGCATGGTGGTCTCGCTTGGACAGGGGCCGCCGAACGAGCGGCGGGATCAGAACGTGCCGGGGAAGTTGCCGCCGTCGACCAGCACGTTCTGCCCGGCGATGTAGCCTGCGTGCGTGCTGCACAGGAACGCGCACACGGCGCCGAATTCCGCGGACGTGCCGAAGCGCCCCGCGGGAACCGCGGCGGCGCCGGCGGCCAGCGCCTCGTCGATCGACTTGCCCGCCGTCTTCGCGCGTCCGGCGTACGTGACGCGCAGCCGGTCGGTGTCGAACTGGCCCGGCAGCAGGTTGTTGATCGTCACGCCGTGCCGCACGACCTTGCGCGCGAGTCCCGCGACGAATCCGGTGAGGCCGCTGCGCGCGCCGTTCGACAGGCCCAGCACGTCGATCGGCGCCTTGACCGCGGACGACGTGATGTTGACCACGCGCCCGTAGCGCCGTTCGATCATCGCGTCGACCGTCGCCTTGATCAGCTCGATCGGCGTCAGCATGTTGGCGTCGAGCGCCCGGATCCACGCATCGCGGTCCCAGTCGCGGAAGTCGCCCGGCGGCGGGCCGCCCGCGTTGTTGACGAGGATGTCGGGCGACGGGCACGCGGCAAGCGCGGCCGCGCGGCCCGCGGGCGTCGTGATGTCGCACGCGACCCAGCCCACGCGCCGTCCGGCCGCCGAGCCTATCTCGTCGGCGGCCCGCCTGACGTCGGCCTCGGTGCGCGCACAGATCGTGACGTCGACGCCTTCGCGCGCCAGCGCCTCGGCGCATCCGCGGCCGAGGCCCCTGCTCGCCGCGCAGACGAGCGCGCGCTTTCCCGAGATGCCGAGATCCATGCCTACTCCCGGTTCAGGCCGTGCGGGCGCCGCCGATGCGGCGCACCTGCAGCACGGTCCCGATCGCGATGGCGAGGCACGCGGCCGCGCCGACGAACACCGCATCGCCCATCCCGTGGTCGAGCATGAAGCCGAACCACACGGGCCCCAGCATCGATCCCACGTCGAGCCCGGAATAGACGAAGCCGTAGACGCGGCCCGATGCCCCCGACGGCGTCGCCGCCCGCACGATCAGGTCGCGCGACGGACCGGTGACGCCGGTCGAGAATCCGACCGCGGCGAACAGCGGCAGCAGAATCGCCACCGGCGGCGACGCGACCGTGATGGCTATCAGGAGCGCGGCAGCCGAGGCGAGCCCCGCCGCGGCGACGAGGTCGTGGCGCGAGACTCGCGACGCGATGAACCCGCCGGTGACGATGCCCGCCGTGCCGCCCAGCAGCAGCGCGGTGACCGCGGACGTCGCGAACGCGAGCGGGACGCCGAACGCGACGTTGAGCGTGGCCGGCGCGAACGTCTGCAGACCGCTCGTGGCGGTCGTGGCGATCGTGAAATAGGCGAAGCACGCGAGGATCGCCGGCTGGCGGAACAGCGACGACGCGCTGGCGCCGCTCCGCGTGTGGCCGCGTCCGACGTGACAGGTGAGCCTCCCGCGGTGCGTCACCAGCACGCCCAGTCCGACCAGTCCGGCGACGCCGACCGCCGCGAGCGCCGCGCGCCAGCCGAACGCGGACGCGAGCGCGAACGTGACGATCGGCGCGAGCGCGTAGCCCAGGTTGCCGCCGATCCCGTGGACCGAGTAGGCGTGACCCAGGCGCCGCGCCGACACGCTGGCGTTCAGGATCGCGAAATCGACCGGGTGGAAGACGCCGTTGCCGATGCCCATGACGACGACGACCGGGAACAGCCACGCGATGCCGGGGACCATGCCCGCGGCTAGCGCGCCGCCCGCGAGCAGCGCGAGGCCGCCGAACAGGATCGGCCGGGCGCCCCATCGGTCGACCGCGAAGCCGGCCGCGAACTGGGCGATGCCCGAGGCGACGTAGAACGCCCCCACCAGAGACCCCAGCAGCGACCAGGACACGTCGAACTCCGCCTTGAGCAGCGGAAACAGCGGCGGGAGCGCGAGCTGGAAGAAGTGCGAGAGCGCGTGCGCGAAGCCGACGAGCCCGATCACCCGCGCGTCGCTCCGGAACGTTGCGTCGGTGCGGGGCTCCAAGGGTCTGCTGGTGTAATGTGACGCGGGGAAGCCGGCACTATAGCGCATCCCGGCGCCCCGCCGGAGATCGACGAAGCGACGAGGACGACGATGGCCGAACGCAAGACGAAGAGCGACGCGGAGTGGCGCGCGACGCTCACGCCCGAGCAGTACAAGGTCGCGCGCCGGAAAGGCACCGAGCGCGCGTTCTCCGGCGAATACTGGGACAACCACGCGGAAGGCACCTACGCCTGCGTGTGCTGCGGCACGCCGCTGTTCGCGTCGGACGCGAAGTTCGACTCCGGCACCGGCTGGCCGTCGTTCACCGCGCCGGTCGACCCGGCGAACGTGCGCAACGAGGACGACAGCTCGTTCTTCATGCGCCGCACCGAGGTCGTCTGCGCGTCCTGCGACGCGCACCTGGGTCACGTGTTCGAGGACGGGCCGAAGCCGACCGGCATGCGCTACTGCATGAACTCGGCGGCGCTCAGGTTCAAGCCGAAGGCGTAGGGCGCGCGCCTGCGCATGCGCCTCCTGTTCGCCGAGGACGACCCGATGATCGGCGTGGGCGTCCGCGAGGGCCTCGCGCAGGACGGATTCGCGGTCGACTGGGTCCGCGACGGCGCCGCGGCGGCGCGCGCGCTCGCCGAGAACGTCCACGAGCTGGTGCTGCTCGATCTCGGCCTGCCGCGCGTCGACGGGCTCGACGTGCTCGCGGCGATGCGCCGGCGCGGAGACACTCGACCGGTGCTGGTGCTGACCGCGCGCGACGCGCTCGCCGACCGGGTCGCCGGACTCGACGCGGGCGCCGACGACTACCTGACGAAGCCGTTCGAGCTGGCCGAGCTCGCCGCACGGCTGCGTGCGCTCGCGCGCCGCGCGTCGGGGCGCGCCGCGCCCACGATCGAGCTGCCCGGCGTTTCGATCGATCCGGCGACGAAAGAGGTGCGCGTCGGGGGCGCGCCCGTCGCGCTGTCGGGCCGCGAGTACGCGCTGCTCGAGGCGCTCACGACGCGGCCCGGCGCGATCCTGTCGCGCGCGCAGCTCGAGGAGAGGCTCTACGGCTGGAAGGACGCGGTCGAGAGCAACGCGGTCGAGGTGCACCTGTCGAGCCTGCGCCGGAAGCTTCCCGAGGGCCTGATCCGCAACGTGCGGGGGCTCGGATGGATGATCGCGACCCGGAAGCCCGACGCATGACCTCCATTCGCCGCGCCCTGCTGCTGCCGCTCGCCGGCGGGCTCGCCGTCGCGCTCGTGGTCGCCACCTGGGCGACGTACCTGCGCGCCCGCGACGAGGCGAGCGCGATGTTCGACGTCCAGCTCTCGCAGCTCGCGTCGTCGGTCACCGGCATGCCGCTCTCGGTCCCGCCCGGCGGCATCGCGACCGGCGGCGGCAGCGCGCCGCTGATCGTGCAGGTGTGGAACCGCGACGGCGTGCAGGTCTACCGGTCGCAGGGCACGCGCGAGGTGCCCGCGCAGCGCTCGCCCGGATTCTCGACCGTGCCGACGCGCGAAGGTCCCTGGCGCGTGTTCAGCGTGCTGGCGGGCGGCGAGCTCGTGCAGGTCGCGCAGCCGCTCGCGCTGCGCGACCAGCTCGCCGCGAGCCTCGCGGCGTCCACGATCGTGCCCTGGCTGGTCGCCGCGCCGCTGATCGCGCTGCTCCTGTGGTTCGCGATCGAGCGCGCGCTGAAGCCGCTCGACCGCCTCGCCTCCGCGGTCGGCCGGCGCAGCCCGACCGAGCTCGCGCCGCTGCCGGCGGACGGCTGGCCGCGCGAGGTCACGCCGCTCGTCGGCGCGCTGAACGGCCTGCTCTCCCGCCTCGACGGCACGCTCGAGGCGCAGAAGGCGTTCGTCGCCGACGCCGCGCACGAGCTGCGCACGCCGCTCGCGGCCGTGCACCTGCAGGCCGAGCTGGCCGAGCGCGCGCGCGGCGAGCCGGAGCGCGCCGCCGCGCTGGACTCGCTGCGCGGCGGACTGAAGCGCGCGACGCGCGTCGTCGAGCAGCTGCTGGCCCTCGCTCGCGAGGACCATGCGCCCGCGCGCGCGCCGCACGCCCCCGTCGACCTGGCCGCCCTCGCGCGCGACGTCGTCGCCGCGCACGCCGAAATCGCCGCCGCGAAGGACGTCGACCTCGGCGCGGAGCACCTCGAGGCCCTGGCGGTCGACGGCGACGCGGGTGCGCTCGCCACGCTCGCCGCGAACCTCGTCGACAACGCGCTGCGCTACACGCCCCCGGGCGGACGCGTCGACGTGATCGTCGAGCCGCGCGACGGCGCACCCGCGCTGGTCGTGCGCGACGACGGCCCCGGCATCCCCGCCCCGGAGCGTGCGCAGGTGTTCGAGCGCTTTGCACGCGGCGCGCATGCCGACGCGCCCGGAAGCGGATTGGGCCTGGCGATCGTCAGGCGGATCGCCGAGCGCCACGGCGCGACGGCGTCGCTCGCCGACGGGCCGGGAGGCCGCGGGCTCGAAGCCGTGGTGCGGTTCCCGGGCGGCGCGACCGTCAGTCGATGATCCGGTCCGCCCGCGCGAGCAGCGTCGGCGGAACCGCGATGCCGAGGTCCTTCGCGACGCGGCGGTTGATCACGAGCTCGTGCACGGTGGGCTGCTCGACCGGGAGGTCGGAGGCCTTGGCGCCCTTCAGGATCCTGTCGACGAACACCGCGAGCCGGCCCTGGCTCTCGCGCAGCACGGGACCGTAGGTCATCAGGTTGCCCTTCTCGGCGAATACCGCCCAGCCGGACACCGCCGGAATGCGGTCGCGCCGGGAGTTCGCGGCGAACCGATCGGACATCCCGATCGTGATCCCGTCGGCGAACGCGAGGACGGCGTCCGCGCGAAAGGCGCGCGCGCGCTCGTACGCCGCGTCGACGTCGGCGGCGTTGTTGACCGGGTGATACAGGCTCGCGAGGCCGAGCTGGCCCGCCGCGCGGGTGGCCGCGTCGACCTCGGCGGGCTCGCCGGCATGGCGCGGCCAGCCGACGATCGCGAGGCGCTTCATGCCCGGCATCAGCTCCCTCACGAACTCGATGCGCTTGGGCATGAGCTGGAGCGAGTACAGCGAGACTCCGGTGCGGTTGACGCCGGGCCGCGCGTAGCTCTCGACCACGCCGCCCAGGACCGGGTCCCCGCTGTAGACGAACACGACCGGCAACGCGACGCCGGCGTTGATCATGGGCCGCACCACCAGCCCGCTGCCGGCGACGACGACGTCGGGCCGGCCCGCAACCGCGCCGGCGATCGCGCGGTCGAGCGAGTCGCCTACGCCCCCGCCCCACTGCGTGTCGATCGTCAGGTTGCGACCCTCGACCCACCCTGCGTCGCGCATGCCGCGGCGGAATGCCGCCAGGAACGGGGAGTCGGGATTTTCCGACTCGACCAGCACCAGCGCCACGCGCGCGTGGCG
>JAKLIE010000074.1 GCA_022709775.1 Pseudomonadota bacterium | reverse complement strand
CGGGATGGTGCTCCCGCCCGAGGACCACACGAAGCTGGTCCGCGAGTACGTCGCCGAGGTCGACAAGCTGCCGCGGCCGAAGCGCGACAACGCCCGCGTCGTGATCAACGGCTCGTTCTGCGAGCAGCCGCCGCTCGGCCTCATCAAGTCGATCGAGATGGCCGGCTGCTACGTCGTCGACGACGACTTCATGCTGGTGACGCGCTGGCTGCTCGACGACGTGCCCGCCGACCGCAATCCGCTGGAGGAGCTGTCGAAGGCGTTCCTGCACCGCTCGGCGTCGACCGCCGCGAAGTACGACGAGAAGCGCGAGGACAAGGGCCAGTTCCTGCTGAAGCAGGTCAGGACCGGGGGCGCCGAAGGCGTCATCTTCGCCGCGCCGTCGTTCTGCGACCCCGCGCTCCTCGAACGCCCGATGCTGCAGGACGTGCTCTCGAAGCACGGCGTGCCCCACACCGCGTTCAAGTTCGCCGAGAACACCGGCCAGATGGCGCCGATCCGCGAGCAGGCCGGCACGTTCGCCGATTCGATCAAGCTCTGGAACGCCGCGTGAGCCGCCGGCCCGCGCCGCACGACCCCCACGACCCGAGGCAACCCCGATGACCGCCACCGCCGCGATGCCCGCCACCTCGAAGAAGCCGCAGGACGTCCAGAAGGAGGACGCGATGTGGCTCCAGAAGGAGCTCATCAACAGGAACTACATGGAGCTCGCCACGGCGCGCGCCAACAACCGCAAGGTGTCGGCGACGTTCGTCCCGGGCAACCTGAACGAGCTCCTGATGTGCTTCGACTTCGCGCGGAGCCTGCCCGAGACCAACGCGCTGCAGAACGGCATGCGCAAGAAGTCGGGCAAGTTCATCATGGACGCCGAGCGCGACGGCCAGTCCGAGGACGTGTGCACCTACGTCAAGGCCGACCTCGGCATGATGATGGGCGGCGAGATCGGCCCGACCGGCGACCCGCTGCCGAAGCCGGACGTGCTGCTGCTCTCCTACACCGGATGCTTCACGTTCATGAAGTGGTTCGAGCTGATCCGGCACAAGTACGGCTGCGAGACGGTCATGCTGCACGTCCCCTACCAGGGCGAGGGCAGGATCGACCCGAACATGCGCAACTACGTCGTCAAGCAGCTGAAGGAGACGGTGATCCCGACGCTCGAGCGCATCTCCGGCGTCAAGTTCGACATCGACCGGCTGCGCCAGTACATGCGCGAGTCGGAGAAGGCCGAGGAGGACCTGGTCCGGGTCCTCCAGTCGGCGAAGAACCGTCCCTCGCCGATCGACGGCTACTTCGGCGCCGTCTACTACATCGGGCCGATCTTCACCGCGTTCCGCGGCACGCCGGAGGCCAGCCAGTACTACAGCGTGCTGCGACAGGAAATCGACGAGCGCGTGCGTCTCGGCAAGGGCCCGATCACGCCCGACGGCGAGATGGGCGAGGAGAAGTACCGGCTCGTCACCGAGGGCCCGCCGAACTGGACCAGCTTCCGGGACTTCTGGAAGATGTTCTACGACGAGGGCGCGGTGGTCGTCGCGTCGACCTACTCGAAGGTCGGCGGCCTCTACGACTTCGGCTTCCGTCACGACGCCGACCATCCGCTCGAGTCGCTCGCCGACTACTGCCTCGGCTGCTACACGAACCTCAACCTGCCGTCGCGGATCGACATGATCTGCAAGTACATCGACGAGTACCAGGCGGACGGGCTCCTGATCAACTCGATCAAGAGCTGCAACAGCTTCTCGGCCGGGCAGCTCCTGATCCTGCGCGAGGTCGAGAAGCGCACCGGCAAGCCGGCGGCGTTCATCGAGACCGACCTCGTCGACCCGCGATACTTTTCGGCGGCGAACGTCAAGAACCGGCTGGAGAGCTACTTCCAGATGATCAAGCAGAAGCGCGCCGCCGGCGTGGCGCACTGAGATGAACTTCCCCCCTATCCCGCTTCGCTCGCTACCCCCCGGAGGGGGGCACTCGGTGCCCTCCGGGCGGCCGAGCGGGCACTGAGGAGAACGGCATGCGCTGCTTCATCGGCATCGACCTGGGCTCGACGACGACCAAGGCCGTCGTCATCGACGAGAACCAGAACATCCTCGGACGCGGGATCACGAACTCGCGGTCGAACTACGACACCGCCGCGGCGGTCGCCAAGCAGGAGGCGCTGGTCAACGGCCGGTTCCACCTGTTCCGGCAGGCGCTCGGAAGCACGGGGGCGCTCGACGGCGACCTCGACGTGTTCCTCGGGCAGCTCGAGCGGGACTTCCGCAGCGAGCAGTACCTCGAGCAGCTCGCCGATCTCGAGGCCACCTGCCAGCGCAACCTCGAGGGCGCCAAGTTCGGCGACGCGACGAAGGACGTGAGCGCCGCGCTGACCGAGGTGTTCCGCCGGCTGGCGAACGAGGCGCCCAGCCTGTTCGCGCCCGGCGCGAAGCGCAAGAGCGACTTCTTCCGCGACATCGCGGGCAGCCAGTATCTCGCGACCGGCGAGGCCGTGGCGAAGGAAGCCGGCATCCGCTACGACTACCTGCTCAACGTGTTCGACCGCTCGATCATCGAGGTCGAGAACCGCGTCTACGACGAGTCGGTCCGCCGGCACCTCGCGTCCGCGCTCGAGCGCACGTTCGTCGCGCTCCCCGCGACGGCGGGCCGCCGCGACCGCGTCGAGGCGCCGATCAAGGGCATCCTCGACATGCCGATGGAGGAGACCTACGTCGTCGGCACCGGCTACGGGCGCGCACGGCTGCCGTTCTCGAAGGAGCACGTGCGCTCCGAGATCCTGTGCCACGGTCTGGGCGCCCACGTGATGTACCCGCGCACCGCGACCGTGCTCGACATCGGCGGCCAGGACACCAAGGCGATCCAGGTCGACCCGCACGGCATCGTCGAGAGCTTCCAGATGAACGACCGCTGCGCGGCGGGCTGCGGGCGCTATCTGGGCTACATCGCCGACGAGATGAACATGGGACTCCACGAGCTCGGGCCCCTCGCGATGAAGTCGACGAAGACGATCCGCATCAACTCGACCTGCACGGTGTTCGCGGGCGCGGAGCTGCGCGACCGGTTGTCGCTCGGCGACAAGCGCGAGGACATCATGGCGGGGCTGCACCGCGCGATCATCCTGCGCGCGATGTCGATCCTCGCGCGCTCGGGCGGCATCCGCGACGAGTTCACGTTCACCGGTGGCGTCGCGAAGAACGAGGCGGCCGTCAAGGCGCTGAAGGAGCTCGTGCGCGAGAACTACGGCGAGGTGACGCTCAACATCAATCCGGACTCGATCTACACCGGGGCGCTCGGCGGCGCGACGTTCGCCTGGCGCGCCGTGGTCGAGGAAGGCAAGACCGTGGAAGCACGAGCCTGAAGGAGCGCACGACCATGACCTACACGATCGGAATCGACATCGGCTCGGGCGCGGTCAAGAGCGTCCTGTTCCGCCACGGCCCGTCGGGCCCCGAGTGGCTCGCGAAGCGCTGCGAGCGCATCCGCCGCCGCGATCCCATGTCGCTCGCCGAGGAGGGACGGGAAGGCGTGCTGGCCGACGCCGGCGTCTCGCCGGAGGCGATCGACTACATCGCGACCACCGGCGAGGGCGAGAACGTCAAGTTCGCGACCGGCCACTTCTACTCGATGACGACCCACGCGCGCGGCGGCGTCTTCCTGAACCCCGAAGCCCGTGCGGTCGTCGACATCGGCGCGCTCAACGGCCGCGCGATCTCGATCGACGAGCGCGGCAAGGTGCTCTCGTACAAGATGACGAGCCAGTGCGCGTCGGGCTCGGGCCAGTTCCTGGAAAACATCGCCCGCTACCTGGGCGTCGCGGTCGAGGAGATCGGCCCGCTGTCCAGGACGTCGGCGAATCCCGAGAAGGTCAGCTCGATCTGCGCGGTGCTCGCCGAGACCGACGTCATCAACATGGTGTCGCGCGGCATCGCGACGCCGGACATCCTGAAGGGCATCCACCTGTCGATGGCGTCGCGCATCGTCAAGCTGCTGAAGGTCACCGGCGTCAAGAACGGCGTTGCGCTGATGACCGGCGGCCTCGCGCTCGACACCGGTCTCCTCGCCGCGATCCAGGAGGAGATGGTCAACGAGAAGGTCACCGTGAAGGCGGTGGGCCACCCCGACTCGATCTACGCGGGCGCGATCGGTGCCGCGTTGTGGGGGGCGTTCCGCCATGCGAAACTGCAGGAATTGAAGGAGAAGGCCGCCGCCTGACGCGGCGACGCCCGGAGACGAACCATGGCCCTGCTGATCAACGAGAACTGCACTTCCTGCGACGCCTGCAAGCCGGTCTGCCCGAACGAGGCGATCAGCGTCGGCGACCCGATCTACGTGATCGATCCGATGAAGTGCACCGAGTGCGTCGGCGCCGAGGACGAGCCGCAGTGCAAGCTCGTCTGCCCCGCCGACTGCATCGTGCAGAATCCCGACTTCGTCGAGACGCCCGAACAGCTGGTCGAGAAGTATCAACAGCTCCACGGCTAGACAGGACGGGCTGGCCCGGCGGCATCCGGCTCAGCCGCCGGTCAGCCGCTCGAAGAGTCGCTGCAGCTCGCTCCCTTCGACCCAGGCGCCTTCCGCCTCGTCGAAGCGCCAGCCGCGGAACACGCGCCGCTCGAGCACCCGCTCGCCGTATTCCTGGACGAGCACGGCCTCGACGTTCCGGGGGACGTGCACCGGAACGCCCTCGATCTCGGCCGCGTCGAGGGGCAACAGGTCGGCGACCCGGTAGACGTGCGGGCACTTGGTGGCGACGCGTGGCGCGCCGTCGTCGGCCGCCGGTGCCGGGCGCAGCGCCGTCACATCGAGGTAGAGCCCGGTCGCGCGGTCGATGAATCGCGCGTCGATCTTGTTCTCTTCGACCGTCTCGCGCGGATGCCGGTTGCGCGTGGCCGGGTCGAGGTAGCCGGGGTTGACGTCGAGCAGGAATCGCGTCCGATCGTAGTCGAGCTCCCCCGCGCGACGATCGAGCACCGCGAGCTCGCCGACGAGCACGCAGAGGTCGATGTCCCGGTCCCAGGGAAGCAGCCTTCGGCTCCACGCCCATCCGATCAGCGCGCCGTGCATCAGGATGGGTGTCACGCCGAGCGGCCGCACCGCGTTGCCGAAGGCCCGGAGCAGTTCGAGCAGGATCGTCCCCGCGCGCGCGCGCTCGACCTCGCCGGCGAAGTACCTCGCGTCGTAGTGCCCGTGCTCGCCGGCTTCGTGGAAGTGCTTGGTCATCCGGGGGGCGGCGGCACTGAACGGCGTGCGCGTTGCCTGCTGTCGCCGACCGTGCACTCGCCGGACCTCTCGCCGTGCCCGGGACGACTTGCCGACGGCCGCCGTCGCGCAAGCGAGCGGTTCGTCGCCGCAGCGGCACTGTGCTTCCCGCTCTTCACTCCGTCAAGCTGCCGCATGCTCGTCCGTCGGCTCGCGGGGCTTCCTCCGGCGGAACCTCGTCGGGCCGCCGCGATCGCGCCGGGTGGACGCGTGGCGTGCACGAACGGACCGGACCCTTCGACCTTCGCTTGCCGCCGGGTGCCGGGGGGCCGCGTCAGCCGGCGTAGTGCAGCACCGCGAAATAGTGACAGGCGGTGCCGACCACCACGAACAGGTGCCACACGAAGTGGCCGTAGCGCAGCCGCGAGTCGAGCGTGAAGAACACGACGCCGGCCGTGTAGGCAAGCCCGCCGGCGACGAGCAGCACGAGGCCGCCGGTCGCGACGCGCTCGACGAGCGGACCGAGCGCGATCAGCACCGACCAGCCCATCGCGAGGTAGAGGCCGGTCGACCACGCCGGGTGCGAGATCCGGTCGAACGCCTTCAGCGCCAGACCGGCCGCCGCCAGCGTCCAGACGACGCCGAAGAGCGACCAGCCCCACGGGCCACCGAGCGCGCCCAGCGTGAACGGCGTGTAGGTGCCCGCGATCAGCAGGTAGATCGCGCCGTGGTCCAGCTTCCGGAACACGCGCTTCGCGCGCGGGTGCGGGATCGCGTGATAGAGCATCGACGCCGCGTACAGCAGCACCATCGCGGCGCCGAACACGCTCGCCCCGACGACGCCGGCCGTCGCTCCCCGCCCCACCGCGGCGACGATCGGAAAGGGCGCGGCGACCGCGGCCGCGACCAGCGCCGCACCATGGCTGACACTGTTCGCGATCTCCTCGCCGGGGGACTGCGCACGTTCGCACATGCGCGCATTGTCTCACCCGGGCGCCGACCCGCACGGCGCACGATGAAACATCCGCCGACGCACTACGGGATGACCTCGTCTGCCCGCAGCAACAGCGACCGCGGGAGGGTCAGGCCGAGCGCCCTTGCCGTCCCTCCGTTGACGACGAGTTCGAACTTCGCCGCCTGCTCCACGGCGAGGTCCCCTGGTTTCGTGCCGTTGAGGATCCGGTCGACGTACCATGCGGCGCGCCGGAACGCGGACGCCACGTTCGATCCGTAGGACACGAGCCCGCCGGCGTCGACGAACTCGCGCTGCCAGTAGACCGCCGGCAGCCGGTGTTTGGCCGCGAGCGAGACCACCTGGCGACGCGCCGAGAACGCGAGCGGGTCCGGAAGCACCCACACGCCGTCGGCTCGGTCGCGGGCGATCCTGTCGAACGCGGGCTCCAGCTCGTCGCGTCCGCGCACTTCCACGACCTGCAACGCGACCCCCAGGCGCCGCGCGGCGCTTTCCGCAGCCTTGCGGTAGGTGTCGGCCCCGGGCGGCAGCGGATTCCACAGGAGCGCCACGCGCTGCGCGAGCGGAACGATCTCCCTGAAGAATTCGAGGTCCTTGCCGAGGACGTCGGGCGCCGGGTCGCTCGCGAGGCCCGTCACGTTGCCTCCGGGACGCGCGTGGCTCGTCACGAAGCCGGCGCCGACGGGATCCCGGGAGATGCCCATCACGACCGGAATGGTCGTCGTCGCGCGCCGAACCACCTCGATCACCGGATTGGCGCCGGTCACGATCACGTCCGGGCCGAGTTCGACCAGTTCCGCAGCAAGCGCGGGAAGTCGGCGCGCGTCGCCGTGCGCGAACCGGCGCAGGTACACGACGTTGCGCCCCTCGACGTAACCGAGCTCGCGCATTCCGTCCTCGAACGCGCGCGTGAGGTGCGCCTGCTCGTCGGGCGTCGCGACGACGATGTAGCCGATGCGGAAGGTCCGCGCCGTCTCCTGCGCGCGGGCCTCGCTCGCGCCGGCCGCCGCCGCGAAGATCGCGCCGATGCCGAATACGAGCGCCGCGCTGCGCAGCATCGCTCCTCCCCGAATCGAAGCCGCCCCCGGCAGGACGACGCTACGCCGTCCCGCACCCATGGTCAATCGCACCCGACCTCCGGCGGACCCGGACGTCCGGTCTGCGCATGCGGATGCCAGGAGCAACGGGCGAAACGCGCGACGCCGTCCCGCCCTCGGCCGACGGCGCGCCCGGGGAGGCGGCCGGGATCGGGTCGCCGTTCGAGGTGCGGACGCGTCAGCGTCGCAGCGGCGTTT
>JAKLIE010000073.1 GCA_022709775.1 Pseudomonadota bacterium | reverse complement strand
CCTGAAACGTTGCGTCGGGTCGGGAAGTCGTCAGGCCGTGGACGTCATCGCCAGCGCAATGACGTCGGCCAGCGCCAGGTCGAGCGTCAACATCGCGGTGGCGATGCCGGACGCGGTGATCGCGATGATCAGCATCGCGTAGAACAGGTCGGCGGCGAACCGCCCGGAGTCGTCTCTCATCGCAGGATCTCGCAGTTTCCGGCGCTCAGGCGGCGAGCGCCTCGATCGTGGGCAGGAACGCGGCGTCGCCCAGTTCGCGCAGCACGAGCCGCGCGAGCTCGCCGTCGGTGCGCGGCGCCATGCCGGCGGGGAACACCCGCAGGAACCGTGCGAGCGCCGCGGCGCCCCGGCGCGCGTGCGCATGCACCGCGTCGCGCGTCGCCTCGATGCGCTCGACGACTTCGCGCACGTCCGGGTCCGCGAGCGCGTACGAGGGCGGCAACGCGGCGCCGACGGTCTCGGCGAGGTACGCCTGCGCGGCGAGCCCGTCGGGATCGGCTTCGGCGAGCGTCACGACGCGCGCATAGGCGCCGAACGCGTTCGCGATCCAGCGGCGCGGGAACGACGTGCCCGCCGACTCGGCCAGGGCGACCGCGTACGCGTCGATCGCGAACGTGTGCGCGATTCGCGAGAGATCGAGCGGTCCCGCCGCCCGGCCCATCGTCCTGCGCAGCAGCAGGCGCGAGCGATGGGGCAGCCGGTCGTCGAGCATGCGGGCGAGCTCCGACCAGCCCGGACCGGTCTCGGCCGGCATCCAGAGCGTCGATTCGGGACGCAGCGTCCGCAGGCCGTCGTCCATGCCGTCGACGACCAGCACGCGCACCGGCATGGTGATGCCGACCCGGCGCGCGAGAACCTCGCGGGCGCGATGGACGGCCAGCGCGACGGCCTTCGCGGCCTCGTCGGCGTCCGGCGCATGCCGGACGGTGAAAGACGCCCACGAGAGCGCCGTCCGGCGGTGCGCATTCTCGCCGGACGGCACGGGCGGGAGGTGGATCTGCGGATGGGCTTCGACGTAGCTGTTCATGGGGTCCTCGCTGGCAAGGGCATCGTCTCGATGGACCGGATCGTGCAGCGCAACATCTTGCGGATCGCTCACCGATGGGCGAATGGCGCGCGACCCCCGGCCGCGATCCGCCAGACAAGTATCCAAGCAATTGATTAATCGATATTAATTGTCCCGTGAGCTCTCCTGCGGCGGTGCGATGTCGCACTGCGGCCGGCATCCGGCCGCCGCGCTTGCACGGGACTGACGGATCGCTGACCGAGGCGTTCGGAGCGGGCTCGCGGGCGCGGCCGAAGGCCCCGGCCGCGAGGGGGCCTTCGTACGACCGTCAGGCGCTCTCGAGCGTCTGGCGGATCGCCTCGGTCTCGGCCGCGGGGGACCGACCGAGGACGATCGACAGCAAGTCGCGGCAGCGCCGGTAGGTCAGCATCGCGCCCGCGGCATCGCCGAGCTCGCGCTGGCACACCATCAGCCGCCGGTAGACGGCTTCGGCGAGGTTGTCGCGCTCGAGCGCGGCCTCGTAGAGCGGTCGCGCGGCGGCGTGGTCGCCGCGCGCTTCGCGCCTCTCCGCTTCGGCGAGCACGGCGCGAAGCATCCGCGACTTGAGGCGGTCGCGCGCGCGCGCCGCCCAGGGCAGGGCCGCCTCGTCGGCGAGAAAGTCGCCCCGCGCCAGCGCGAGGACGCGCTCGACCGGAACCGGTTCGGCGTCGAGCAGCGCCTCGAGCGCGAGGGCGTCGACCCAGACGCTCGCGGCGTCGAGCGACAGCTTGCCTTCGGAGAGCGCGATCGCTCCCTCGACGTCGACGAGCCTGCGCAGCCGGTAGAGCGTGCTGTCGAACGACGCCTTCGCGTCGTCGCCTTCCGCCTCGGGCCACAGGAGCGCGGTCAGCATCGCCGCGTCGACGCGCTTCGCGCCGTGGGCGATCAGCGCCTTAAGGAGCTCGAGCGGCTTCTTCTGCGCCTTGCCGCGCGAGACGACCGGCTCGCCGTGGCGCCTGAGCTCGAAAGCGCCGAAGGTCCTGATCGCGAGCGGCCACGGCCACTCGGCCAGGTCGGGGGAGGGTGCCGGCAGCACCCGCATCCGCGCGAGCGTGAGCGCGTACCCGGTCTCGACGCCGTGGGCGAGGGCAAGTGCCACGAGCCGGGCGACGTCCCCGGGCGCCTGCCGCATGAAGCCGTAGAACTTCGCCTCGCGGCACGCGGCGAACAGGTTCGCGAGGATCGCGACCGCCCCCGGCTCGTTGCCCCTCGCGATCGCGAACTGCGCGCGCGCGAGGTCGCGGTGGTAGGTGAAGCTCCGCTTGTCGACGGGCGCCGCGAGCGCGATCGCCTCCTCGTAGCGGTTGATCGCCTCCTCGTGGCGACCGGCCGCCAGGAGCGCGTGCGCGCCCAGCACCATCAGGTGCGGCAGCTGCATCGCCGGCAGTCCCGCCTCGCGGCCGATCTCGACCGCCTCGCGCGACGCCGCGGCGGCTTCCTGCGGCCGTCCCGAGATCAGCAGGAGTGCGGCCTCCTGGTGCCTGAAATAGGCGACGTCCATCCTCCGCGCGGGGTTGAGCACCGACTGCAGGCGCTCGAGCGCGACCTTCGCGCCCGCGACGTCGCGCGCTGCCGACGCGGCGCTCACGTCGGCGTGGTAGATCTCGAACAGCACCGAGGAGAGTCCGTGCTCGCGCGCGATCGCCTCGGCCTCCGCCATGCGCTTCCGCGCCCGCGTGTACTGACGCGTGATCTGCTCGTGGAACGCGAGGTGGACGAGGAACCAGACGCGGCTCAGCGGCGTCGCCTGCGGGTCGTCGAGCCACGGCAGCGCGAGCGCGATCAGCGCGTCCGCCGACTCGCCCTTCGTCGCCCAGTTGTAGAAGTTGAACAGCACCGACGCGGCGCTCATGCGCACGTTCACCGGCGCGCCGGCGATCTCCCGGCTCGCCAGCAGCGCCGCCACCGCCCGAGCGTGCGCCATCAGATCCGGGTGCGACGGCTGGCGGAACAGCAGCGCGAGCAGGAGGCTCGCCCGCACGCGCAGCTCCTCGGCCGGCGACTGGAGGACGTTCGGCTCCGAGAGGCCGCGCTCGAGCACGCCGATCCAGCGGTCGAGCGGCGCGAAGTCGGCCCACTCGTGGTAATGGCAGTCGATCGACGCCGCCGCGGCGAGCATCGCGTGCCGCGTGTCGCCCGCGGCGGCGAACGCATGGTGCGCGCGCGCGAGCAGCGCCTTCGCGCGCGAAGGCTTGCCGTAGACGTGCGTCAGCCCGAGCGCGTAGACGAGCGCGGGTTCGCCCTCCCGCACGTCGGACGGGAGCGAGTCGATCCATTCGCGCAGCGTGTCGTGGCGACCCTCGCCGATCAGCTGCATCGACGCGTCCCGCGCGAGCGCCGCGAGCTCGCGCCACGCGCCGGCGGTCCGGTAGAGCGCCGCCGCGGCGTCGATGTCGCCGCGCTCGAGCACGAGCTCGGCCGCACGCGCGAGCGCGGCGTGCCGCTCGTCGGCGGGAAGGCGCGTGCGGCCCTCGGCGAGCAGGAACTCGCGGAAGAGCGCGTGAAAGTGATAGACGCTTCGCTCGCCGGCGCGGCGCCGATCGACGAACAGGTGGCGTCGGTAGAGGTGCTCGAAGAGGCGGTGCGCGTCGGCATTGCCCGAGAGCGCCTCGGCGTCCGCCGCCGTGACCGACGGCAGCAGCGCGGCGAGCATGAGCGTTCGCCGGTTCTCGGGCCGCGCGCGGGCGAAGATCTCGCCGGTGAAGTAGGTGAACACCGCCTCGCGGCTGTCGTCGAGCGACGCCGAGTCGCGGAGCGCGCCGGCGTCGGCCGCCGACAGGCGCGCGAGGTGCTCGCGCATCAGCACGAGCCCGGCGACCCAGCCGCCGCTCGCGCGGTGGATCGCGTCGACGATCGCGGGCGTCTCGCCGACGCGGCCGACGACCGCCGCCGCCTCGTCGGCGGTGAAGCGCAGTGCCTCCCAGCCGAGCTGCACCATCGCCTGCGACGCGAGCAGCCGGCTCATCTCGGGAGGCGGATCGACGCGCGAGAGGAACACGATGTTGAGCCCCGCCGGCAGCTCGAGAAGCCCGTCGGCGAACGCCTGCCGCCACTCGGGCGCGCCCGCGGCCTCGTGGAAGTTGTCGACGACGAAGACCGAGCCGGCGGGGAACAGCGCGAAGAATTCGCGCAGGAACCGGCGCGTGAACGCCGCGAGGTCGTTCGCGTAGCCGGGGTTCCAGCGCGGCAGCGAGCCCGCCTTGCGCGCGCCGCGGGCGCCGAGCGTGGCGCCGGCCGTGGCGAGGTAGTGGAAGAACGTCGCGGGATCGCTGTCGCCGATGTCCGCCTGGAACCACAGGCCCGGCGCGCGCCTCGCCTCGAGCCAGCTCGCGACTAGCGTCGACTTGCCGGCGCCGGGCGGGCCGGCGATGTACAGGATCGGGTGCGAGCGCGCCTCGTCGAGGGCGCGGAACAGGCGCTCGCGCTTGACGACCGCGTAGAGCCGCGGCCGGCTGAACTTGGCGAGCGTGGGAACGTTCTTCATGGCGGGCCGGATGCGGGCCGACGACCCGCGAAGCCCGCTACGTTACCTTCGGACGGCGCCCGTGTTCAATGCCGGATTCGAGCCTCTCGACGCGGGCGGCGAGCGCCTCCCGGCGCGCCTCGACGTCGGCGGTCCCCCTGGCGAGCGTCTCGAGCTCGCCCCGCGACGCGACGAGGTCGGATTCCCCCGCGAAGTCGCCGAGGCTCCCCGCAGCGCGGCGCGAGATCTCGCCCGGGATCGACAGGAGCGTCCTGCCCGCATCGGCGACCTTCTGGCCCACGACAGGCCCGAGCGCGGCGGCGAAGGCGCGCTCGACGAACCACGGGAACGTCGACGCGAGCTCCTCGATCGCCGCGGCGAGCTTCGGGTCTCCCTCGCCGCTGACGAGCGACGGCCAGCGCAGCGGGTCCGCCGCGAGCACGGGCAGCGCGAGCGGGGAGACGGCGAGCGTCACCGACGGCGCGGCCCCCGCCGCCGCGACGGCGAGCGAGCCGTCGTCGCCTATCGCGTAGCTGGCGGAAAGCGGTCCCGATTCGAGCGCGAAGATCTTGCCGGCGTGCGCCGCGAGCTTCTCGCGCGCCCAGTGCTCGCCGGCCAGCGTCCGGTTGACGACCCCCGCGGCGAGCGCCGCGGGGGACTTCCCCCGGGTCACGAGGGCATCACCTGCTGCTGGATCCCGGCGACGAGCCAGCCGGTGCTGCCGTCGACCGGCTTCACGAGGTTCCACACCTCGTCGAAGGGCTCGTTCACGCCGCCTTCGCGGGCGGTCCCGGTGAAGCGGACGCTCGCCCAGTGGTTGCCGGCCTCGGTCGCGACATCCACGACCTCGGCGGCGACGTCGACGATCTCGGTCGGGCGCGCGGCGCCGCTCGCATCCATCTCGCGGACGATCTCGCGGTGGAGCTCCGGCGTCATCACGTCGGCGAGCGCCTTCGTGTCGTTGCGGTCGTGCGCGGCCTGCACGGCGAGGAACTGCTTGCGCGCTTCACGGGCGAAACCGGCGGCGTCGAAGCCGGCGGGAACGCTGCGCACCTTGCAACTGGCGCCCTTCGCACCGCCGAACACCGGCTCGAAGCTCGAGGGCGGCGGCACCTGCGTCTCGTAGCCGCCCGGCGTCGCGCCGAGGCCGGCGCCGGCGCCCGCATAGGGCATCGGCGCGCGGGCAGGCGCGCGCCGCGACATGGCGAGGCGCACGACGACGATCACGCCGACGGCCAGCAGGGCGATCAGTAGGAAGCTGGCGAGTTCTTCCGAGAAGCCCAGGTGCGACGCGAGCGCGGCGAGGCCGAGACCCGCGGCGAGACCCGCGACCGGCCCGAGCCAGCGGGACGCGCCCGCCGGCGCGGCGGCGCCCGCCATGCCGGGCTTCGCGGCGGCGGTCGCGCCTGCGGACGGCGGCATCACCGGATTGCCGGCGGGACCCGCGCCGGGTGCCGTCGCGGGGGCCGCGTTCGTCGTCGTTCCCGACGCGGGGGCGTCGGGCTTGCTCGGGGCGATGCTCTGGCGCTGCGCGCCCAGGCTCTTGCCGCCCCCGAGGCGGGCGGCATCGGCGGGGACCGCGGCCACGAGCGCGGCGGCGACGGCAACGAATGCGGCTGTGACGAGGTGTTTCACGATGGGCTCCGGTGCTCCGGCAGGTTGGGGGAAAGGGCGCGCCGCCCGACGGCCGCGCCCCGCGGCCTCTTCCGGGATCAGTAGACGCGCCCGACGTGCAGCGCGACCACGCCCGCGGTGAGGTTGTGGTATTCGACCGAATCGAAGCCGGCTTGTTCCATCATCGCCTTCAGCGCTTCCTGGTCCGGGTGCATGCGGATCGACTCGGCGAGGTAACGATAGCTCGCTTCGTCGCCGGCGACCAGCCTTCCGATCTTCGGCAGCACGTTGAACGAGTACCAGTCGTAGGCGGGGGCGAGCGGGGACGCGACCTTCGAGAACTCGAGGACCAGCGCGACACCGCCCGGGACGAGGACCCGGCGCATCTCGGCGAGCGCATTTTCCTTGTGCGTCACGTTGCGAAGCCCGAAGCCGATCGAGACGACGTCGAACGAGCGGTCGGGGAACGGCAGCGCCTCGGCGTCGCACTGCGCGACGGGCAGCGGTCTGCCGGCGTCGAGCAGCTTGTCGCGCCCCTCGGCGAGCATCGCGTGGTTGATGTCGGTGAGCACGACGCGTCCCGTGGCGCCCGCCGCCTTCGCGAACAGGCGCGCCAGGTCGCCGGTGCCGCCGGCCAGGTCGAGCACGCGGGCGCCCTCGCGCACGGCGGCGACGCCCACCGCGTAGCGCTTCCAGAGCCGGTGCAGCCCGCCCGACATCAGGTCGTTCATCAGGTCGTAGCTGCCCGCGACGGACTCGAAGACGCCGCGCACGCGGCGCGTCTTCTCGTCGGGCGCGACGCGCTCGTAGCCGAAGTCGACGGGGTCGGTCACGACTTCCTCGCCGCGCGCTCGTCGCGCAGCGCCTTCACGAACAGCAGGTCGAACGCCGTGCCGGCGACCGCCGCGACGATCCCGGCCGCCACGTGCCCCGAGGCGAAGAGCAGCACGGCTGCGACGATGCACACCGTTCCGAGGCCGATCGCGAGCGTCTTGGGCATCGCGGGCCTACTTCTTCGCGTCGCGCGACGCGCCCGCCTGCTCGAGCCGGCCGAGGTAGCGCTGCCAGAGCTCGTCCTGGCGGTCGCCCAGGTCGTACAGGTAGTCCCACGAGTAGATGCCGCTGTCGTGGCCGTCGGAGAACGTCGGCCGGATCGCATAGTGGCCGACCGACTCGACGCTCGAGATGCCGACCGCGCGCTTGCCGACCTGCAGGGTCTCCTGACCCGGTGCGTGCCCGCGTGCTTCGGCGGACGGCGTGAATACGCGCAGGAACTCGTAGCTGAGCTCAAAGCGTTCGCCGTTCTCAAACGCTAGCTCGAGAATCCGCGACTTCTGGTGCAGTTTGATCTCGGTGGGAATCGGGGTGTCGGAATTCAGGCCAGCCATGTCAACCTTTGCTCTTTGGTGAACGCGCT
>JAKLIE010000072.1 GCA_022709775.1 Pseudomonadota bacterium | reverse complement strand
TGGACGCGGCGGTCGTGAAGGCCGGCGCCGACGGCATGATGCTGGTGCACTTCAGGGGCGTGCGGACCGAGACCGAGGTGCGTGCGACGATGGTGCCGGGAACGATGGGTCCGGGATGGGGGGCGGGCTGGGGGCCCGGCTGGTACGGCTGGTACGGGAGCTTCCATGCCGTGCCCGAGATCGTGCAGACGCGGATCGCCACCGTCGAGACCTCGCTCTTCGACGTGCGCACGAAGCGGCTCGCGTGGACCGGCGTGACCGAGACGTTCGACCCGTCGTCGTTCCGCAAGGAGGCGGGTGCGCTCGCCGACGTCATCGTCGCGGGGATCGCGGCGCACGGGCTCGTTCCGAAGGGAAAATCGTGATGATTGCCGCACGAATCGCGGTGCTCGCCTGCGCCGCGCTGATGGCCGGCTGCGCGGCCAACTCACGCACGGTCGTCCGCGAGTTCGACGAGGCTTCGAAGTCGGCGACGAGTCCGCTCGCGAGCGTCGCGATCGTCGCGGTCGACCGCGACGCGACGGCTCGCCGGGTGTGGGAGGACGCGTTCGCGTCGCGTTTCGCCGCGCGGGGCATCGCCGCCACCCGGGGCGAAGGCCTGCTCCAGGGCGCGTCGCTCGACGCCGATGCGGTGACGGTCGACGGCAGCCCGGTCATCGCGGCGGCCCGCAAGGCAGGCGCGGAGGCGATCGTGTTCGTCCGGCCCCCGAACGCGGTGCCGATCGACCCGGGACGCAGCGCATACCGGTGGCTCGATGCACGGTCGGGTCCCGATCCGCGCACCGACCTCGACACGACGCCGGTGTCGGTCACCGAAGTCCGCGTCTTCGACCTCACCACCAAGGCGCGCACCTGGCGCGCGATGGTGCTCGTCCGCTTCCCGCAGGGGGCTGCCGATGCGGGTCCCGCCGCCGACGCCGCCGTGGCGGCGCTGGCGCAGCGCGGATTCCTGCCGGGCGCGCGCTAGCGCAGCCCGGGTTGCCGCCCGTCCGTCATTTCGGCGCCATCGGGCGGAAGCGCATCGACGACCCGTCGCGGCCCGTCAGGACCAGCGTCTCGCCCTCGACGCGCCACGACTCGACTTGCGCGAGGTCGGCGGCATAGGACGTGTCGAGCGAGCCGCGCGGGCACATCATCTTGGTTCCGGCGACGGGCGACAGCGTGAGCTTCCCGCCGTCCCGCGCCCACTGCGCGCTGCCGCGATTGCAGTCGAGCCGCAGCGTCGCGCGACCCGACGCCTCGAACGCGATCGTATAGCGCGTCGGATCGGCGGGGGCGTTGCGCCGTGCGGCACCGACATCCGTGCCGAGCCACGCGAACGTCGTCCCCGCCGGAAACGCGACGTCCTGGCCGGACGGCTGCGCTGCGGTGCAGCCGGCGACCAGCGCCGCCGCCGCGAGCAGGAGGTGCCTTCCCGCGCTCACCGGGAGCCCGCTCCCGGCACGGGGGACGGCATTCCGTCGAGCGCTACGGTGATCGCGGACGCGACGCATCGCAGTCCCGTCGCACGCTTCCCGTCGTTGATCGCGCAGCCTCCCTCGACCGCCGTCACCATCGCCCCGGCGTCGCGGTTGCCGCGCGCGGTCGTCGCGGCGCGCGCGGGAGGTGAGTCGGTGGGCCGGGTCATGGCAGGGTCTCGGAGCGGCGACCGGGATTCTATCGCCCAACCGCGTCGATGCGCTGCCGCGGTCGGCGCATCAGCGCGCGAGGGCGCGAACCACCCACGCCACGAGCGCCGCAGCTGCCGCGAAGCCGACGAGCGCCCAGGTCGCGAGCGGAAGGTCGGACGGGCGCCGCGTTTCGGGCAGCAGATCCGGTTCGCGCAGGTTGGGCGGGAAAGGTCGCGGGGGCACGGGGACGATCTGCCTCTCCTCGGGATCCCTCGGCACCTTCCCGTGGTATTCCACCGGCGAGACCACCGGCCAGGACCCGAACGCGCGCGACGACGGAAGCTGCGGGACGCGCACGAAGACCAGCGCCTCGAGGTCGCGCGCGAGCAGCCGCTCGACGTCGCTCGCCGCGGCATCCGCGCCTCCCTGCGCGATCCGCAGGAGTTCGGCGCCGACCGCCTCGAACGCGACCGCCGGAAAGAGGCGCGTGCGGTCCTGGGTCAGGTACTCGTAGGCGATGCGCGCCTGCGACACCGAGCGGTCCTTCGCCAGCGTCCACGGCACCGAGAGCCATGCGAGCGCGATCGACGATGCGCGCGCGTCGTTGGCCGGCACGCTCCAGCCCAGTGCCCTCAGCGTATCGACGCTGATGCCCGTGCAGTTCATCATCGAGTGCCGGTACGGCAGCTGGTGGCGCCAGAACTGCGCGTAGACGCGATTGAGCGCGCCCTGCACGAGCGTCGCCGCGGCATCGTCGGCGAGGATCGCGACCAGCATCGCCGAGGGCCGGTACCAGGCCTGCCCGCTGTTCAGGTCGGCCAGGTAGTTGTCGAGCGGCACGGGCGCGGCGAGGATGCCCTTCTCGCTCACGACGTCGAGCGAGTAGAAGTTGTCGACGAGAACGTCGGCGACGTCGCCGTCGGCGCCCACGCGCCCGGTCCCGAGCGCGAAATGGCCGCCCCACGCTTCGTCGTCGTCGCCCTGCGCGCCGTTGACCATCACGACCAGCGCGGACTTGCCGGCCCACGGACGCGAACCCGTCGTGCGCTCCCAGAGGAGCCGCGTCGAGAACGGCGCCCGGGCCCCGCCGCCGTCCGCACGCACGAGATCGCGCAATGCCTGCGCAGGCGGCGTGCCCGCGGGGAGCGGTGCGGCCTTCACCGCGTCGTCGAGCCGGAAGTCCTGCGGCCAGATCGTCCTCGCCTCGAACGTGTCGCCGCGCCACCGGCCGCGGATCGCGACCTCGCGCGCGGAGAGGAAGGACGCCGACGCCGCGTCGAAGTACGATCGGTTCAGCTCGAGCTTCGGCGCGAGTGCGAACGGATGGTCCCGCCCCCCGATCGCGACCGTCGAGGCGTCGCGCGCGATGCGCGCGCCGCGGATGCGCTCGGGCGAGGCCAGCCAGACGAGCGGGGGACGCGCGCCCGGCACCTCGCCGGAGGCATGCGACGATGCCCATGCGCGGACGTCGTCGGCCGCGCTCACGCCGCGCCCGTAGGACGACACCGGCACGCCGTCGCGCGGAACGGCGATCCACTCCTTGGCGAAGTAGAGCTTCGGCGCGGCGGATAGCGGAGAGGCGTCGCCGGTCGTGACGACGAAGTCGCCGGCCGCGTACGGGCCCAGCCGATCCGCCGGCGCCGGACCGTCGGGCGCCGCTGCGGAGAGGGACGAGGCGAGGACCATGGCGAGACCGGCGGCGCAGGCGCGCGTGCGCACGATCATGCCCGATCCGGGCCCGCCGCGCCTGGACACGGTGCAGCGGGCCTCACGCCGCGCGCGTGCGGCGGCGCCGGACGGGTTGGCAGGTCGGGCACAGGTACCATCCGCGGCCGGCGGCATCGTCGCGACGGATCGTCGTGCCGCAGGTCCAGCACGGTTCGCCTTCACGCGCGTAGACCAGGAAGCGCCTTCCCTCGAACGGCATGCCGCAGGCGGCGAGACGTTCCTCTCGCCGGGGCTCGTTCGTGATTCCCCCGGTCCGGTAGCTTCGGCGCGGCAACGCGACGATCGCGCGCGCGAGCCCCGCGATCGCGCCGGCGTCGAGATCGCACGGCCGGTCGGACGCGCGCAGGCCGGCCGCGTGCAGGACGTCGCTGCGCAGGTAGTTGCCCAGACCCGCGACGAATCCCTGGTCGAGGAGCAGATGCCCGAGCGTCGTGCGCGCGAACCGCGGCTCCGCGAGTCGCCCGGCCACGCGCGCGGGCGTGGTCGAGCGGTCGAGGACGTCGGGGCCGAGCCGGGCGAGGAACGGGTGCTCGTCGAGCTCGGGCGGTTCGAGCAGCGCGACCTCCGTCGCGCTGTAGAGGATGGCCGCGCGCCGCTTCGTCGCGAGCACCACGCGCACCGTCCGCCCGGGTTCGGGCTCGGCCGACGCGTCGACGACCCGCCATCGGCCGTAGAGCTGGTTGTGCGAGTAGTGGACGAGGCCGCGATCGAAGGCGATCAGCAGCGCCTTGCCGCGCGACCAGACGCGCGTCGCGCGCGCGCCTTCGAGCCGCCGCGCGCGGCTTGCGAGCCCGCGCACGCGATAGTCGACGCGCACGAGCGGCCTGCCGCCGATCGCGAGCGCGAGCGCATCGGCCTCGCGGCGCACCTCCGGCCCCTCGGGCATCAGTGGAATCCGGCGAGAGCGTTCTGGCAGACGGCGCCGTCGAAGTCCGCGCGGCACGCCTCGCGGACCGCACCGCACACGGCGCCGGACATCCCGGCCGTCACGCCCTTGACGAGGTCCTGCATCGCGTTCCCGATCGACTCGCCGAGCGTCGGGTCGGAGCCGCCCCTCGATGGCGCGACTCCCGGCCTCTGCGCCGGCGCCGAGCCGCCGAACTGCCGGATGCAGGACTCGTAGGCGCTCTCGATCCGCGCTTCGCGCGAATAGTTCTTCTGCCACACGATCGCGGCCACGATCGCCAGCGCGACGACGGCGAGCGCGATGCGCAGCGCGACGCGCGCGCTCATCGAACGACGATGCGCGGCGCGCCGGCGACGATCTCGCCGATGATCGCGGCCCTGTCGAACCCGTCGCGAGCGAACGTTGCGAGCACCGCGTCGACGTCCTCCGGGGCGCACGAGACGAGCAGGCCGCCGGAAGTCTGCGGGTCGGTGACGAGCGTGCGCACCAGATCGGCGTCGGGCGTCTCGATCGAGACGTCGGCGCCGTAACCCCCCCAGTTGCGGCCCGAGGCTCCCGTCGAGTGGCCCGCACGCGCGAGGTCGGCCACGCCCGGATGCAGCGGCACTCGGGCGAAGTCGACGACGGCCCCCGCGCCCGAGCCGCGGCAGATCTCGAGCAGGTGTCCCCCGAGCCCGAAGCCGGTGACGTCGGTGAGCGCGTGGACGCCGGGCATCGCTCCGAGCGCGACGCCCGGCGTGTTGAGCTTCGTCGTGCTGGCGATCATCGCCGCGTAGCCCGCCTCCGACAGCTTGCCCTTCTTGAGCGCCGCGCTGTAGACGCCGACGCCGAGCGGCTTGCCGAGCACGAGGCGGTCGCCCGGCTTCGCCCCGGCGTTGCGCTTCAGGTTCGCCGGGTCGACGAGCCCGATCGCGACCAGCCCGTAGATCGGCTCGACCGAGTCGATCGTGTGCCCGCCGGCGATCGGGATGCCTGCCCGCGCGCACACGGCCTCGCCGCCCTCGAGGATGAGTCGGATCGTGTCGACCGGAAGCTTGTCGACGGGCATGCCGACGAGCGCGAGAGCGAAGAGCGGCGTGCCGCCCATCGCGTAGACGTCGGAGATCGCGTTGGTCGCGGCGATCGCGCCGAAGTCGTACGGGTCGTCGACGATCGGCATGAAGAAGTCGGTCGTCGCGACGATCGCCTGGCGGTCGTTGATCCGGTAGACCGCCGCGTCGTCCGCGGTCTCGATGCCCACCAGCAGGGCTTTCGGCAGGACCGCGGGGCCTGACTTCGCGATGATCTGCTGCAGCACGCCCGGCGCGATCTTGCAGCCGCATCCGCCGCCGTGGCTGAACTGGGTGAGGCGCAGCGGGAAGGACTCGGGGGCGTTCATCGGGGCACTTTCCGGCGGGAGCCGCACGCGTTCGCGCGCAAAACGGATATCTTACCGCGCGGCGTCGACAGGGCATCGGCGACGACGGCCTCGAGCGACGCGGACTCCGCCTCCGGCGTCATCAGGCGCGCCCTGCGCCTCCCGGCCCGCTCGAGGGAGTCGAGCCATGCACGGTCGCGCACCGCGCGCTCGATCGCGGCGGCGAGCCCCGCCGCGTCGCCGACCTCGAAGTAGCCCGGGTAGTCGGCGCCCAGCAGACCGAGGTTGCCGGACATCCGCGTCGCGATCACCGGCGTTCCCGAGGCCAGCGCCTCGACGACGACGTTCGCGCCGCCTTCCATGCGGGAGGTCACGACGAGCACGTGCGCGCGCCGGATCGCCTGGCGCGTCCACGCATGCGGGCGTGCGCCGAGCCAGCGCACGCGCGCATCGGCGGCGGCCATCGCCCGGACGTCGTCGGCGATCGCCGGATCGAGCGCGCCGCCCACGAAAGTGAGCGTGGCGGGGACGCCGGGCGGCAGGCTGCGCCACGCCGCGAGCGCCGTGCGCGGGTCCTTCTCCTCGCGCAGGTGCGCCACGCAGATCGCGTTCAGGCGCGACGCCGCCTTGTGCGGCCACGGAGCGAGCGGACGGGCCGACTGAAGCACGACCGCGGCCCTGGCCCGACGCACCGCGGGCAGGTGGTGCGTCGCGTCGTCCTGCAGGACGACGAGCCGGTCGGCGTCCGCCACCGACGCGAGCGCGTCCGGATCGCCCGTCGGCAGGTCGCGGTAGAGGTCGGTACCGGTCAGGGCCACGACGAGCGCCCGGTCCGGGTGCGCGCGTTTCCATGCCGCGATCGCAGCGCGACTGCGGCGCGCGTGCAGCGCGACCATGACGCTCGCGTGGTCGCGCGCGCCTCCGGTCACCGGCGCGTCGGCGGACTGGAGGATCACGCGGTAGCGGGGAGCGAGCAGCCGTGCCCAGCGCGCCGCTGTGCGCCAGTTGCCGTTGTTGGCGCTCGCGACGTAGGGTGTGACGAGGAGCAGCGTGGGCCGCATCGACCGGATCGGCGCACGGAATGCGCCGCGACAGCGAACCATGCCGGTGGCGACGGCCCGCGAGACCGATTGTACCCGTGGTGCCGGTCTCGACCCGACGCCACTGCGGGAATCGCCTCGTCCGGGGCGCGTGTTTGCGGTGCAACAACGTCGCCCGACATTCGCACGTCGTGCCGAAGGCGCGGCGACCGATTCCCGTCGAGGCGCGAACGGCGTAGCATGCCGCCAGCACTTGCGACGCCAGGAACGGGCCCGGCGGCGGATCCGCCCGGGCGGAAACGGTGGCCCGCGTGCACGACTCGTCGCGCCGCGGGCCAGGTCGAGGAGCGAGCTTGAAGCCGACGGACATCGCGCAACCGGACTACTTCCACAAGGTCGTCGACTGCCAATGGGCGTGCCCGGCGCATACGCCCGTCCCCGAGTACATCAGGCTGATCGCGCAGGGGCGCTACGACGACGCCTACCTGATCAACTGGAAGTCGAACGTCTTCCCCGGCATCCTCGGGCGCACCTGCGACCGGCCCTGCGAGCCGGCCTGCCGGCGCGTGCGCGTCGAGGAAGGCTCTCCCGAGCACCGCAAGGCGCACGCGAAGCCGGAGGCGGTGGCGATCTGCCGCCTGAAGCGCGCCGCCGCCGACTACAAGGGCGACATCCGTCCGCACCTGCCGAAGCCGGCAGCGCAGGGCAACGGCAAGCGCGTCGCGCTCGTCGGCGCGGGACCCGCGTCGCTCACCGTCGCGCGCGATCTCGCGACGCACGGCTACCGGTGCGTGGTGTTCGACGCCGATCCGAAGGCCGGCGGCATGATGCGCACGCAGATCCCGAAGTTCCGTCTGCCCGACCGCGTGATCGACGAGGAGTGCGGCTACGTGCTCGACCTCGGCGTCGA
>JAKLIE010000071.1 GCA_022709775.1 Pseudomonadota bacterium | reverse complement strand
CGATCACGCTGGCGGCGACGTATCGGGCGTAAAGGAGGCCCTGACGCCTCCTTTCGGCAGGCCGACCGCGAGGCGGCTCCCGAAACAGGGTCTGACCCCGATTATCAAGCAGCGCTGGGTCGGAAAGTAGGGTCTGACCCTATTTATCGGCAGGATCGGAAAGTAGGGTCTGACCCTATTTATCGGCAATGCGGAACGGGGCCCGAACAGCTGGGAAAGGGGCATGACCCCGCTTGCCCCTCGGATGGGATCGACCCCTGCCGCCCCCTTTGGACGCGGGGCTCCTCCGGCCACGCTGCCGCAGGGGCAGCCGATGGCGGCCGTGCCGGCTACCCCTGGACGCGAGGCTGCTCCGGCGTGGTCTTCGGCACGCTGCCGCCCGGCGGTGCCGCCGGTGCGGGCTTGCTCGGCGTCGCGAGCTGGCCGTAGACGACGCGCGCGACGGCGAGAAGCTGCGCGCGATCGAGCGGGCCGGAGAGCGCGTACGCGCACTCGTCCTCGATCCAGTAGAAGACGCCGAC
This sequence comes from Pseudomonadota bacterium, assembly GCA_022709775.1. Next base: position 7,045 of record JAKLIE010000071.1, on the reverse strand, counting down.
GCCGTTCTCGAGCGAGTAGCGGAACGAGGTCTCGCCGGGTTCGCCCGCCTTCTCGTTCGTCACGCGCCACTGCAGCGTAAGCCGCTGCTTCTCCGCATTCTCGTACATGACGAGGGCCGTGGGTTTTTCGTTGCCCGCGACGAGCCGCCCGCCGACGAGCGCGAAACCGAGCGGATTCAGGTCCGGCACGTGCGCGTCGAACGACAGGCGCCGCGTGAGCCAGCGCACGAGACCGGCCTCCTCGTTCGCCCACACCTCCACCGGACGCCGCTGGTCGGCGGCGTAGAGCACGTGCGTGAGCGCCGCCTGCCGCGCGAACGTGGTCGGCATGCCCGAGCGCTCGAGCATCGCGTCGCGGCCGAACCAGCCGACCGCGATCCCGAGCACGAGCGTCGCTGCCGCCGCGAGCGCTGGCCACATGCGCAGCAGCCTTCCGCCGCCCGCACGCCCTTCGGCCGCAGCGATCAGCCGCGGCGGGATCGCCTCGGCGAGCCACGGGTCGAGTGCGTCGCGCAGCGCGGCGTTCTGCTCGCGGATCGACGCGACGCGGGCGGCGAGCGCGGCATCGCGCGCTAGCGCCTGCTCGACGGCCTCGCGCCGCTCGCCCGCGAGCTGGCCGTCCGCATAGGCCATCAGGTCGTCGTCGGTGATCGCCAGCATGCTCGTCGCCCGGTTGGTCCGCTCATTTCACACGCTTGAGCGCCGCGGGACGCTCGTCGGTCATCCGGCGCAGCTTCTCCCTCGCGCGCGACAGCCGCGACATCACGGTGCCGACGGGCACCGACATCATGACGGCGATCTCCTCGTATCTCATCTCCTCGACAGCCGCGAGCAGCAGCGTCTCGCGCTGCTCGACGGGAAGCCGCCCCACCTGCTGCAGGATCTCGGCGAGCTCGACGCGCGCGAACTGCGCCGCCGGCACCGGCACCTGCCACGCTCCGCCCCCCGCTTCCGACTCCGCGTCCAGCGACACGTTGGCCGCCTCTCGCGCCGCGCCGGCACGCTGGTTCACGAAGACGTTGTGCATGATCGTGAACAGCCAGGCGCGCAGGTCCGTTCCCGCCTGCCAGAGCCGGCGCTTCTCCCATCCGCGCGCGAGCGTCTCCTGGACCAGATCGTCCGCACGGGCCGCATCCCGCGCGAGCACGCGCGCATAGCGCCGCAGCCGCGGGATGGCCGCGAGGAGCTCGGGCTGCGGAAGGGGCGCGTCGGCCAAGGACGAGGGGGCGCGGGCCGGGGGAGCGGGGAGGCGTCGGCCCGCGCGGATCGTGGCGCCGGGACGCCACGGGCTCGAGGCGTCGGGTCAGGGTCGCGCGACCTTCCAGACGTTGTTGACGCCGTCGCCGGTGCGGTCGCCGGGCTTCGCGTCCTTCGCCCACAGGTAGAGCGGCTTGCCCTGGTATGCCCACTGCTTGCTGCCGTCGTCCCGCGTGATGACCTGCCACGCCGCGTTCGGCGGCGTGTCGGTCTTCGCAAGGAGCGGCGGCCAGTTCGCGGCGCACGGACCGTTGCAGACCGACTTGCCGCTGCCGCCGACGTCGCGGTCGAACGTGTAGAGCGTCATCCCCGCGTCGTTGACGAGCGCGCCATCGACGGTCTTCGCGGGGCTCGGCGCGACCGTGGCGCAACCGGCGACGAGCGCCGCGACGGCGGCGGCGAATGCGATACTGGAAACGAAGCTTTTCATCGGGTCCCCCTCATATGGAACGGCATAGGTGGGAAAACAGCGGGAAGCACGGGTTTATTCCTGCACCGGGTCGCCCCGGCCGGGCTCCGCATGGCGATTGTGCTCCCTGCCGCGTGGCTCGTCGCGGCTGCGGCGTCCGCCCAGGCGCCGCAGGTGGTCGACGTCCCGACGCGGCCGGGCGTGACGCAGCGGCTCCTCTACGTTCCCGCGGAGGCGCCGGTGGCGTCGGCGATCCTCTTTGCCGGGGGGCACGGCGGCCTCGCGATCCGGCGCGACGGGGGGATCGGATGGGGCCGCGGCAACTTCCTCGTCCGCACGCGCGCACTCTTCGCCGAGCGCGGGATCTCGGTGGCGGTGATCGACGCCCCGTCCGACCGGCAGGCGGACCCGTGGCTGGGGGGCTTCCGGCAGACGACGGCGCACGCGGCGGACGCGAAGGCGGTCGTCGAGTGGCTCCGCGCGAAGACGGCCCTGCCGGTCTGGCTCGTCGGGACGAGCCGCGGCACGCAGTCGGCCGCCTGGCTCGCGCTCGCGTCGATCGGCGCCGACTGTCTCGTGCTGACGTCGACGATCCTCGTCGACCCGCGCGGCCGGGCGGTGCCGGCGATGCCGGTCGAGACGATCACCGTGCCCACGCTCGTCGTGCACCACAGGGACGACGGATGCAGTGCGACGCGGTACTCGCGGGCCCCCGCGCTGGCGGCGCGGCTGACGTCGGCGCCTCGCAGGGCGTTCCTCACGTTCGACGGGGGCACCGACAAGGGCGACGCATGCGAGGCCGCCGGGCACCACGGCTACGCGGGGATCGAGACACAGGTCGTCGACGCGATCGCGGCGTTCGTCGCGGGACGGTAGGCCGTCGGGCCGATCGCGCCCCGGGCTAAAGCAGGAAGATCGTCGCGAGCCCGAGGAAGATGAAGAAGCCGCCGGAGTCGGTGACGGCGGTGATCAGCACCGACGAGCCGACCGCGGGATCGCGCCCGGTGCGCATCATCGTCATCGGGATCAGTACGCCCATCAGCGCCGCGAGCAGCAAGTTGAGCGTCATCGCCATGATCATCACGACGCCGAGCATCACGTCCTTGTAGAGCATCATCGCGACCAGCCCCATCACGCCGCCCCAGATGACGCCGTTCAGCAGCGCGACCTGGAGCTCCTTGCGGATCAGCTTGTTCGCGTGCTCGCGCGTCACCTGGCCCAGCGCGACCGCGCGCACGATCATCGTGATCGTCTGGTTGCCCGAGTTGCCGCCGATGCCCGCGACGATCGGCATCAGCGCGGCGAGCGCGACGAGCTTCGCGATCGATCCCTCGAACACGCCGATCACGCGCGAGGCGAAGAACGCGGTCATCAGGTTGACGGCCAGCCAGGTCCAGCGGTTCTGGAACGACTTCCAGACCGAAGCGAAGACGTCCTCCTCCTCGCGCAGGCCCGCCTGCGCCAGAACGCCCTCCTCGCCGCGCTGGCGGACGAAGTCGAGCACCTCGTCGACCGTTACGCGGCCGACGAGGCGGTCGTTCGTGTCGACGACGGGCGCCGAGACGAGATCGTAGCGCTCGAACGCGCTCGCCGCGGCGTCGGCCTTCTCGTGCTGCTGCAGCTTCACGGTCGGCGGGCGCATCACTCCGGCGACCAGCGTCTCCGGATCGCTGACGATGAGCGTCGCGATCGGCAATGCGCCGAGGAGCTTCTCGTCGCGGTCGACGACGAACACCTGGTCGGTCTGCGATGGCAGCTCGTCGAAGCGGCGCAGATAGCGCAGCACGACCTCGAGGGTGACGTCCGGGCGCACCTGGATGTCCTCGAAGTCCATCAGCGCTCCGACCATGTCCTCCTCGAACGACATCGCCGCGCGCAGCTGCTCCCGCTCCTCGAGGGGCATGCCGCGGAAGACGTCGTCCATGACCTCCTGCGGGAGGTCCTCGGCGATCGCCGCGAGCTCGTCGGCCTCCAGCGTTTCGGCGACGGCGACGAGTTCGTCGGTGTCCATCGACGAGATCAGCGACTCGCGGACCGCGTCGCTCACCTCGACCAGGATCTCTCCGTCGCGCTCGGCGGACTTGATCAGGTCCCAGACGTAGATCCGCTCGTCGAGCGGCAGCGCCTCGAGGATGTAGGCGATGTCGGCCGGGTGGAGCCGGTCGAGCTTCTGCGTGAGCGCCGCGCGGTTCTGCTTGGTGACGAGACTCTCGACGAGCCCCGCGCGCTGGGCGTCGGCCGCGTGCGCGGCCTGCTCGTGGACCAGCCCTTCGACGAGCCGGTTCTTTCGTATCAGCGCGGTGACTTCGGCGAGTGCGTCCTCGACCCGCACGCGCGCGTCGCCGCCTTCGGCCGGGGTCTTGTCGGCGATCTCGGGCATGGTGGCGGCAGGAACAAGCGTCGTGGCAGCGGCGTCGGGGGCGCCGGCATTCTACGCGGCGGGGGGCGCCAGCGCGAGGAGCGTCGGACGAAAAGCAGGGTCAGACCCTCATTTTGGAGAAGTAGGGTCAGACCCTACTTTCGGCCGATGGCGAGCTTCGGCCCGCTTCACGGACCATGCACCCATGCCCCGAATGCCGCGCTACTTCGTCGAAGGCGTCCCGCAGCACGTCGTCCAGCGGGGCAACGATCGCCGACCGATCTTCCTCGAGCGGGACGACTACTTGCACTTCCTGGCATGCCTGCTGGCGGCGTCGCGAAAGCATGGAGCAGCGATTCACGCGTACGTGCTGATGACCAATCACGTCCATCTGCTGATGACGCCAACGACCCCCGCGAGCGTTCCGAAGGCGATGCAGTCGACCTTCTCCCGATACGTCACGTACTTCAATGCGCGCAACGAGCGGACCGGCACGCTGCTGGACAGCCGGTACAGAGCGACCATCGTCGAGGAAGAGCACTATCTCGTCACATGCATGCGGTACATCGAGCTCAATCCGGTACGTGCGGGCATGGTGACCCATCCTGCCGAGTACCGGTGGTCGAGCTTCCGCGCCAACGCGTTCGGAGCGTCGGACGATCTCCTGACTCCCCATCCGGCATTTCGAACGCTCGGCGTTTCCCGCGATGACCGCGGAACGGCCTACGTCGAGCACTTTCGCGGCGCCATTCCCGAGGCCGACCTCGACCTCATCCGCGACGCCACGCAACACGCGTGGGCGATCGGCGGCGAGCGGCTCCTCGAACGCGCAGGACCGTCGGGTCGCCGCACCGGGCGATTGCCTTTGGGGCGACCCAGGCGAAGTGGTCGCGGAATGGAGTAGTCAGACCTCGCAGCTTGCGTGGCGCGGCGCCAAGCGCCAGTCGACGTGACATCGGCCGGGCACCGCGGAAGTGGGGCCTGGCCCCACTCTGATGACCCTACTCTTCCGCGGAAGGGGGGTCTGACCCTGCTTTCCCGCAGAAGTGGGGTCTGACCTTACTTATCCTGACCCGACCTTTCCGCGCGCAATCGGGGTCTGACCCTACTTATCCAATCGGGGTCTGACCCTACTTATCCGCGGAAGGGGGGGCTGACCCTACTTTTACAGAAGTGGGGTCCGATCCGGCTTTCACTCGACCCCGCTCTCGCTTGACCCTGCTTCCACCGGCTTTCAGGGGACGACGGCAGAGGGCATCCGCGCGAGGATCGTCGCGACCCGGCCGTCGAGGTACTCGGAACCGGGATTGCGCTCGAACCGGCGCGGCGACGGAATCATCGCCGCGAGGCGCGCCGCCTGCTCGGCCGAGAGCTGGGCGGCGGAAGTGCCGAAATAGCGCTTCGCCGCGGCCTCGGCGCCGAACACGCCGTTGCCCCATTCGATCACGTTGAGGTAGAGCTCGAGGATGCGCTGCTTGGGCAGGAACGCCTCCAGCATCAGCGCGATGATCGCCTCCTGGGCCTTGCGCGCGTAGGACTTCGACGGCGACAGGAACAGGTTCTTCGCGAGCTGCTGCGTGATCGTCGACCCGCCCGCGACGACGCGGCCCTTGCGTTCGTTCTTCTCGCGCGCCTTCGCGATCCCCTCCCAGTCGAAGCCCTCGTGCTCGAGGAACTTCGCGTCCTCGGCGGCGATCACCGCGCGCTTCAGGTGCGTCGAGATGCGCGCGTAGGGCACCCACTGGAACCTGATCGTCGCCTTCGGGTCCTTCTCGCGCAGCTCGGCGAGCCGCTGCGCCATGAACGCGGTCTCGACGGGCGCCTGCCAGCGGTACCAGAGTACCTGCACGGCGAACCACGCCTGCACGAGCACGAACAGGACGACGAGCGCGAGGAGCGCGCGCGCCACCCAGCGGCCCGCCGACACGCGCGCCATCGCCCCGCCCCGTCAGGCGCCCGGGCGAAGCAGCGCGAACACGGGCTTCGTGTCCGGACGCACGCCGCGCCACAGCGAGAAGCTCTCCGCCGCCTGCTCGATGAGCATGCCCATGCCGTCCGCCGCACCGGCGGCACCGTGCTCGCGGGCCCAGCGCATGAACGCCGTGGGCTTGTCGGAGTAGATGAGGTCGTAGGCGAACGCGCCGGGCGCGAAGATCGTCCCGGCGAACGGGAACGCGTCGACGTCCGCGCCTCCCATGCCCAGGCTCGTCGCATTGATCACGATGCCGTGGCGACGATCGCCGAACCGGCCCGGCGCGACTGCCTCGACCCGTCCGTAGCGCGAGAAGTGCGCGGCGATCGCCTCGGCCTTCGCCATCGTCCGGTTGCTGACCGACACCGACACCGCCCCGGCGTCGAGCAGCGGTTTCAGAATTCCCCGTACCGCACCGCCTGCGCCGAGGATCGCCACGGCCTGGCCGGTCACGACGACGCCGTGATTGTGCGTCAAGTCGCGCACGAGGCCCGCGCCGTCGGTGTTGTCTGCGAGCCAGCCTCCTTCGAGGCGCTTCAGCGTGTTGACCGCGCCCGCGAGGCGCGCGCGTTGCGTCGTCTCGGTCGCAAGCTCGAACGCTTCGAGCTTGAACGGGATCGTCACGTTCAGACCCAGGCCGCCTTCGGCCGCGAAGCGCTCGACCGTTGCGCGGAAGCCGTCGAGCGGCGCGAGCAGCCGCTCGTAGGTCATGTCCTGCCCGGTCTGCGCGGCGAACGCGCCCTGGATGATCGGGGACTTCGAGTGCGCGATCGGGTTGCCGATCACGGCGTAGCGATCAGTCATCAGGAATCAGGAGTCAGAGGACAGAGGACAGTCGCGGCGGCGCATCCGGTGACCGCGCATCGAGCGCGGATGCGGAGCTTTGATGCGAAGACGACCGCCCGTTGCAGGCCGGCGGACCGGCGAGGATCGAATTCTACCTTGCCGATGCAACGCAGGAATCAGGTGTCAGAGGACAGAGGGCAGTCGCCGCGGCGCATCCCGTGGCCGCGCATCGAACGCGGATGCGTGCCTCATGCGACGACGA
>JAKLIE010000070.1 GCA_022709775.1 Pseudomonadota bacterium | reverse complement strand
CCGCCTCTCCGCCGCCACGAGCCCTTACCTGCGCCAGCACGCCGGCAATCCGGTGGACTGGCACGAGTGGGGCGACGAGGCGCTCGCGCTCGCGCGCAAGCTCGACCGCCCGATCCTGCTCTCGGTCGGCTACGCGGCCTGTCACTGGTGCCACGTGATGGCGCACGAGTCGTTCGAGGATCCGGACGTCGCGCGCGCGATGAACGCGGGCTTCGTCAACGTCAAGGTCGATCGCGAGGAGCGCCCCGACCTCGATCGCGTCTACCAGGCCGCGCACGCGCTGCTGACGCGACGCTCGGGCGGCTGGCCGCTCACGATGTTCCTGACGCCCGGCGGTGCGCCCTACTTCGGCGGCACCTACTTCCCGAAGCACGGGCGCCACGGCCTGCCCGGCCTCCTCGAGCTCCTGCCGCGCGTCGCCGCCGCGTACCGCGAGCAGGGTCCCGCGATCGCCGAGCAGAGCAAGCAGCTCGCCGACGCGATGCGCGCGCTCGAGCCCGAGGAGGGCGGCGCCCTGCCGCGCGGCGCGGATGCGGCGGCGCTCGCGGGCATGAAGCGCACGTTCGACCCGCACTGGGGCGGCTTCGGCGCGGCGCCGAAGTTCCCGCACCCGTTCGATCTCGACTTCTGCCTGCGCGCGCACGCGCGCACGGGCGACCCCGGGGCGCTCGCGATCGTCACCACGACGCTCGACCGCATGGCGGAGGGCGGGATCCACGATCATCTGCGCGGCGGCTTCTGCCGCTACAGCGTCGACGCGGAGTGGGGCATCCCGCACTTCGAGAAGATGCTCCACGATAACGGGCCGCTGCTCGCGCTCTACGCCGACGCCGCACTCGTCACCGGCGACGTCCGCTACCGGGAGGTCGCTCGCGGCATCGTCGAGTGGATGGCGAGCGAGATGCGCGCGGACGACGGCGCGTTCCACTCGAGCCTCGACGCCGACAGCGAGGGCGAGGAAGGGAAGTTCTACGTCTGGACGCCCGACGAGGTGAGGGCGGCGCTCGCGCCCGACGAGTGGGCACTCGCCCGGCGTCACTTCGGCCTCGACGGCCCGCCGAACTTCGAGGGCCGCGCGTGGCACCTGCGCGTCGCACGGCCGCTGGACGACGTCGCGCTGGAGCTCGGCATCGGTCTCGACGACGCCGAGGCACGGTTGCGCGCCGCGCGGGCACGGTTGCTCGACGTGCGCGCGCGTCGCGTGCGGCCGGGACTCGACGACAAGGTGCTGACGAGCTGGAACGCGCTCGCGATCGCGGGGCTCCTGCGCGCGGGCCGCGCGCTCGGCGAACCGGGCTGGATCGGCATGGCGGAAGCGGCGCTCGGCGCGCTGAGGCGCACGGCGTGGCGCGACGGACGGCTCCACGCGACGCGCCGCGACGGCCGGCCCGCGCTGCCGGCCTACCTCGACGACCACGCGTTCCTGCTCGCGGCGCTCGTCGAGATGATGCAGACCCGCTTCCGGGCGGGGGACTACGCGTGGGCGATCGAGCTCGCGGACGCGCTCGTCGAGCGCTTCGAGGACCGCGAGCGCGGCGGATTCTGGTTCACCGCGCACGACCACGAGAGGCTGTTCCATCGCACGATGCCCGGCCACGACGATGCGACGCCGTCGGGCAACGGCGTGGCGGCGCGCGCGCTCGTCGCGCTCGGACACCTGTCGGACACGCCGCGCTACGTCGAGGCGGCCGAGCGGGCGGTGCGGCGCTTCGGGCCGTCGGTCGGCGAGTCGCCCGCCGGCTACGCGACGCTCCTCGAGGCGGCGCACGACCTCGGGCAGCCGCCCGCCGTCGTGATCGTCGCGGACGCGACCGGCGAGGGAGACCCCGACGGCGAGGCCGCCCGTTGGGTGGAGGCGCTGCAGCGGGTCTACCGCCCGTCGGTGCAGGTGTACAGGCCACCCGGGCGCGATGCGCCGGCCCCGCTGGTGAAGGGTGCGCCTCCCGCGACCGGAGCGCGCGCCTGGGTCTGTCACGGCATGACCTGTCTGCCGCCGGTGGACGACCTCGCCGGACTCGAGGCGCTCCTGCCCGGCGTCGGATCCGGTTGATGCGGGTCAACGCGCGAGGCCGCTGCCGCGTTGGAGACTTCGGCACCCGGCACCCTGCGGATGGCAGGGGCAGCGAGCTTCCGGTAACATAGGCCGGTTTCAACCCCCGCTTTGGAGAACTGATCCATGAAGGTTTCGATGTTGGTCCTTACCGCGGCGATGCTCGCGGCCGGCGCCGCCCAGGCCGCCGACGACGGCAAGGCGCTCCTGCAGAAGTCGGGCTGCACCGCGTGCCATTCGGAAGACAAGAAGCTCGTCGGCCCGGCCTACAAGGACGTGGCGGCGAAGTACAAGGGCGATGCCGCCGCGGCCGGGAAGCTCGCCGAGAAGGTCAAGAAGGGTGGCTCGGGCGTCTGGGGTCCGGTGCCGATGCCGCCGAACGCGAACGTCAAGGACGACGACATCAAGACGATGGTCGCCTACGTCCTGGCGCTCAAGAAGTAATCGCGAGTAAGCGCTTGCTTCGTCGACGAGGCCGGCCATGCGCTGGCCTCGTCGTTTTCGGCGCCGCGCGCGATCGACCGCGGGCGGCGCGGGAGTCCCGTCGTGCGGCCCGCCGGGAACACCATTCCGCGACGCCGACCGGCCATCGCCCCGCCAGCGCTTTGACCCGCCCGGCGTGGCGCGGTACATTTCGCCCGCTCCCCGCAGGAGAGCGCGCCGGCCGGATCGAGGCAGCGGCGCCGCCGAAGGCGTAATCCCCGAAGATCGCTCAGGCTAAAGGACTGCGGGCAGGACGAGCCATCTGGAGAGCGGTCGCGCGGCGAGCCGGGTTCGGCAGCCGCGGCGGCCCACCGAAGGGGCACCCGGCGCGGGCTTTCCGCCGCCGGCAATCTCTCAGGTAAAAGGACAGACGGGGCGGAACGGCGCGGTGCCGTGACGCCCTCGCATCGCTGTCCCGCGCCGGAGAACGTCGTGCCGAAAACCACCCCCCTGAACGCGGTCCACCGCGCCGCCGGCGCGCGCATGGTCGATTTCGGCGGGTGGGACATGCCGCTGCACTACGGCTCGCAGATCGACGAGCACCACGCGGTGCGGCGCGATGCGGGCATGTTCGACGTTTCTCACATGCGCGTCGTCGACGTCCAAGGTGCCGAAGCGCGTCCGTTCCTCCGCTACGCGGTCGCGAACAACGTCGACAAGCTGACCGTGCCAGGCAAGGCGCTCTACACGTGCATGCTCGCCGAGGACGGCGGCGTGCTCGACGATCTCATCGTCTACTTCCTCCGCGAGGACTTCTTCCGGCTCGTCGTCAACGCGGCGACGGCGGACGCGGACATCGCCTGGCTGTCGGGTCTGCGCGACGCGCGCGCGCCGGGACTGTCGATCCGCCCGCGCACCGACCTCGCGATGATCGCCGCGCAGGGGCCGAGCGCGCGCGCGAAGGTCTGGGCCGCGCTCCCCGGCAGCGAGGCGGCGACCTCCCCGCTCAAGCCCTTCTCGGCCGCGGCGTTCGGGGACTTCTTCGTCGCGCGCACCGGCTACACGGGCGAGGACGGCTTCGAGATCGTGATGCCGGCGTCGCGCGCCGAGGCGATCTGGAATGCGCTGGCCGCCGCGGGCGTGAAGCCCTGCGGCCTGGGCGCGCGCGACACGCTGCGCCTCGAAGCGGGGATGAATCTCTACGGCCAGGACATGGACGTGCGCACCTCGCCGCTCGAGTCGGGCCTCGCGTGGACGGTCGACCTCGAGAGCCCGCGCGACTTCGTCGGCAGGGCGGCGCTCGTCGCAAGACCGCCGGTGCGCCAGCTCGTCGGCCTGCTGCTGATCGACGCCGGCGGCGTGCTGCGCGCACACCAGCCCGTGCGCACGGCGCACGGCGCGGGCGACATCACCAGCGGCACGTTCGGCCCGACGATCTCGCGCTCGATAGCGCTCGCACGCGTGCCCGTCGGCGTCGCCACTGGCGACGTCGTCGAGGTCGAGGTCCGCGACAAGCGATTGCGAGCGCGAGTCGTGAAGCCGCCGTTCGTGCGCAACGGCGCCGTCCGCGTGAGCATCGACTGAATCGATGGCGCCCGTCGCGATCCGCCCGCTCGCGCCGTCCGACCTGGACGCGTACCGGACGCTGCGCCTGCGCGGACTCGCCGATCATCCGGAGGCGTTCACGTCGAGCGCCGTCGAGGAGGCGGGGAAGCCGGCCGACACGCTGGCGCGGCGCCTCGCTTCCGATCCCGCGCGCCCGCACGACGCGGTGTTCGGCGCGTTCGACGACGGCACGCTCGTCGGCCTGTGCGGCATCGAGGTCGACATGCGAGAGAAGACCCGCCACAAGGGCCACGTGTTCGGCATGTTCGTGCCGGCCGAGCGCGCCGGCAGGCGCGTCGCCGGCGCACTGGTCGAACGCGTGATCGAGCATGCGGCCGCCGCCGGCCTTCGGCAGCTCGTGCTCACCGTCACCGCCGGCAACGCGCCGGCGCGCCGCGTCTACGAGCGCGCGGGATTCGGCGTGTGCGGCCGCGAGCCGCAGGCGGTGCGCATCGGCGACCGCGCGTACGACAAGCTCGCGATGATCCTGTTCCTGCCCGCGGCGCGCGCGCCGCGCGGCTGACTTCCACCCACGTCCGGAGACGCGATGAACATCCCCGCCCACCTGCGCTACACCTCGAGCCACGAATGGCTGCGCCGCGAGACCGACGGCACGGTCACCGTCGGCATCACCGACCACGCGCAGGGCGCGCTGGGCGACCTCGTCTTCGTCGAGCTGCCGGCGGTGGGCCGAAAGGTCGCCGCCGGCGAGGCCTGTGCCGTCGTCGAGTCGGTCAAGGCCGCCTCCGACGTCTACGCGCCGGTCGCCGGCGAGATCGTCGCCGCGAACGGCGCGGTGCCCGCCGCGCCCGAGACCGTGAACGAGGACGCCTTCGCCGCCTGGCTGTTTCGCATCAAGCCGTCGGATCCGGCCGCGATGGACGCGATGCTCGACGCCCGCGGCTACCAGGCCGTGATCGGCGACTGACGCCGCGCGACGACCGCGCCCGCCACAGGACGACCGCCCCATGCCCGCCGCCCGCCCCACGCTCGCCGCCCTCGAGCGGCGCGACGAATTCGCCTCGCGTCACATCGGCCCCGACGACGACGACCAGCGCGCGATGCTCGCCGCGCTCGGCTTCGCGTCGCGCGGCGCGATGATCGACGCGATCGTGCCCGCCGCGATCCGCAGCCGCGCGCCGCTGGCGCTCCCCGGCCCGGTGCCCGAGCACGAGGCGCTCGCCCGGCTCCGCGCGATCGCATCGAGGAACCGCGTGCTGAAGTCGCACATCGGGCAGGGCTGGTACGGCACGATCACGCCGGGCGTCGTCCTGCGCAACGTGCTCGAGAACCCCGCCTGGTACACCGCCTACACGCCGTACCAGCCGGAGATCTCGCAGGGCCGCCTCGAGGCGCTGGTCAACTTCCAGACGATGGTGTGCGACCTCACCGGCATGGCGATCGCGAACGCGTCGATGCTCGACGAGGCGACCGCGGCGGCGGAGGCGATGGCGCTCGCGCTGCGCGTGGCGAAGTCCGCGAGCCGCACCGTTTACGTCGCCGACGACGTGTTCGCGCAGACGGTCGACGTCGTGCGCACGCGCGCGGAACCCATGGGCGTGATCGTCGCGACCGGCCCGGCGTCGGGCGCGGCGGGCGCCGACGCGTTCGCAGTGCTCCTCCAGTACCCGGGGGCGGATGGCGAGGTCCGCGACCTCGAAGCGGTGGCCGCGGCGGTCCACGCACGCGGCGGCTTCGTGATCGTCGCGTCCGACCTGCTCGCGCTCACGCTGCTCAAGCCGCCCGGCGAGTGGGGCGCGGACGCGGTCGTCGGCTCGGCGCAGCGCTTCGGCGTGCCGATGGGCTACGGCGGCCCGCACGCCGGCTTCCTCGCGACGCGCGACGAGTTCAAGCGCTCGATGCCGGGGCGCCTCGTCGGCGTGACCGTCGACGCGCACGGCGACCATGCGTACCGCCTGGCGCTGCAGACGCGGGAGCAGCACATCCGGCGCGAGAAGGCCACGTCGAACATCTGCACGGCGCAGGTGCTCCTCGCGGTCATCGCGAGCATGTACGCCGTCTACCACGGCCCCGAGGGGCTCGCGCGCATCGCGCGGCGCGTGCACCGGCTCACCGCGATACTGAAGGCCGGCCTCGAGCGGCTCGGCCACGCGGTGCGCACGCGCGCGTGCTTCGACACGATCGTCGTCGAGACCGGATCGAAGACGCGCGCGGTGCACGCCGCCGCGCTCGCGTCCGGCATCAACCTGCGCACGATCGACGGCGCATCCGTCGGCATCTCGCTCGACGAGACGACGACCGCCGCGGACGTCGAGCGGCTGTTCGAGGTCTTCTCCGGCGACGACGCGCCGATGCGCGTCGCGCACCTCGACGCCGCCGTCGACGACGCACTGCCGGCTGCGCTCGTCCGCACGAGCGCGTACCTCACGCATCCGGTGTTCGCGCGGCATCGGTCGGAGACGGCGATGCTCCGCTACCTGCGCAGCCTCGCCGACCGCGACCTCGCGCTGGACCGCGCGATGATTCCGCTGGGCTCGTGCACGATGAAGCTCAACGCCACGTCCGAGATGGTCCCGATCACGTGGCGCGAGTTCGCGCACCTGCACCCGTTCGCGCCCGCCGACCAGGCCGCCGGCTACGTGGAGATGATTCGCGACCTCGAGCGGATGCTCGCCGCCGCGACCGGCTACGACGCGGTGTCGCTGCAGCCGAACGCGGGCTCGCAGGGCGAGTACGCGGGCCTGCTGATGATCCGCGCGTGGCACGCGTCGCGCGGGCAGCCGGGGCGCAACGTCTGCCTGATCCCGGCATCCGCGCACGGCACGAACCCGGCCTCGGCGCAGATGGCCGGCATGCGCGTGGTCGTCGTCGCGTGCGACGACGCGGGCAACGTCGACCTGGCCGACCTCGAGGCGAAGGCCGCGACGCATGCGGCCGAGCTCGCGGCGATCATGGTGACCTACCCGTCGACCCACGGCGTGTTCGAGGCCGGCATCACGCGGGTGTGCGAGATCGTGCACGCGCACGGCGGGCAGGTGTACGTCGACGGCGCGAACCTGAACGCGCTCGTCGGGCTCGCCGGCCCCGGCGCGTTCGGCGCCGACGTCTCGCACCTCAACCTGCACAAGACGTTCTGCATCCCGCACGGCGGCGGCGGCCCGGGCGTGGGTCCCGTCGCGTGCAAGGCGCACCTCGCACCGTTCCTGCCGGGGCACCGCGCGATGCCCGCGAACGCGCCCGGTGCCGGCGCACCGGGCCGGGCCATCGGCGCGGTGGCGGCCGCGCCGTTCGGCTCCGCGTCGATCCTGCCGATCCCCTGGATGTACGCGACGATGATGGGCGGCGCCGGGCTCGCGGCCGCGACCGAGTGCGCGATCCTCGCGGCGAACTACGTCGCGAAGCGTCTCGCGCCGCACTACCCGGTGCTCTACAGCGGGCCCGGCGGGCTCGTCGCGCACGAGTGCATCCTCGACCTGCGGCCGCTCAAGGCCGCGTCGGGCGTCGAGGTCGAGGACGTGGCGAAGCGCCTGATCGACTACGGCTTCCACGCGCCGACGATGAGCTTCCCGG
>JAKLIE010000007.1 GCA_022709775.1 Pseudomonadota bacterium | reverse complement strand
ATCGCGCCGATGGCCGCGAAGGGGCTCGCGCGCGTCTACCTCTCGATCACGACGCTCGACGCCGATCTCGCCCGCAGGCTCGAGCCGCGCGCGAGCGCGCCCGCGCGTCGCATGGAGGCGATTCGCACGCTGTCCGCGGCCGGCGTGCCGACCGGCGTGATGGTCGCGCCGGTGATCCCGCAGCTCAACGACCGCGACCTCGAGGCGATCCTCGAGTCGGCGGCGGCCGCCGGCGCCGCGCAGGCGGGGTGGATCATGCTCAGGCTGCCGCGCGAGGTCGCGCCCCTGTTCCGCGACTGGCTCGCGACGCACTGCCCCGACCGCGCTGCGCACGTGATGAGCCTCGTGAACGACCTGCGCGGCGGCCGGGACTACGATGCGGGCTTCGGGACGAGGATGCGCGGCACCGGCGTGTTCGCCGACCTGATCGCCAGGCGCTTCGAGGTCGCGTGCCGCAGACTCGGCCTCAACGCCGAGCGCGACCGCTCGCCGCTCGATCGCCGCCAGTTCCGGCCGCCCGCGCGCGACGGCGGGCGTCAGGCTTCGCTGTTCTGATTCGTCGCGGCGCGTCCCGGCACGCCTTTCCGGGGCACCACCACGGGAGACAGAGATGAGCGGCATCCGCATCCTCGCGATCGTCGTCGCGGCAGTCGTCTACTTCCTCGTCGGCGCGATCTGGTACGGGCAATTCTCGGCCGCCTGGCTCGCGGGCGTCGGCAGGACGATGGCCGAACTCGAGGCGGAGAATCCGGGGGCTCGACCCTACGTCGTCGGGTTCGGCTCGGTGCTCGTCGCGTGCGCGACGCTCGCCTGGCTGATCGCGCGTACCGGCACGACCGGATGGGCGGGCGGCGCGAAGCTCGGCATCGTCGTGGCGCTGGGTCTGGTCGGCGCGCAGCTCGCGCTCAACTACGGGTTCGAGTCGCGCAGCGTGTCGCTGTGGCTCATCAACACCGGCTACGCCGTCGTCGGCCTCGCGATCGCGGGCGGTATCATCGGCGCCTGGTCAAGACCGCGGGAGTGACGATGCCCATGCTGACGGAGCGCCTGCGCGCGTGCTACACGGGCGCGGTGCACGACGTGCTCCGGACGATGGGGCACGAGCACGTCGTGCTTCCGCCCGCGATCAAGCCGCTCGATCCGACGCTCAAGCTCGCGGGGCCCGTGTGGACCGTCTCGGGGCACGTCGACCGCACGAAGACGCGGCACGAGACGCTGCTCGGCTGGTGCACGCTGCTCTCGAAGGCGCCGCGCGGTCACGTCGTCGTTTGCCAGCCGAACAACCACGAGGTTGCGATGATGGGCGAGCTCTCGGCGCAGACGCTCGCGGCGCGCGGCGTCCTGGGCTTCGTCGTCGACGGCGGATCGCGCGACACCGGGCTCGTGCTCGAGCAGCGCTTCCCGGTCTGGTGCTCGTTCCTGACGCCGTCCGACATCGTCGCCCGATGGATTCCCGACGCGTACGGCGCGCCGGTCGACATCGGCGGCGTGTCGATCTCGACCGGCGACTGGCTGCTCGCCGACCGCGACGGCGTCGTGATCGTCCCGAAGGCGATCGCCGAGGAGGTGGTGCTCCGGACCGAGGAGGTCGTGTCCACCGAGAGCGACATGCGCAAGGCGCTCGTCGGCGGCATGGACCCGGTCGACGCCTACAACACGTACGGCAGGTTCTGAACGGGGCGCCCCGCCTCTGCTACGCTCGGCAGATGAAGCTCGCCATCCTCCCCGTCACGCCCTACCAGCAGAACTGCTCGCTCGTCGTCTGCACGCGAACGAACCGCGCCGCGCTCGTCGATCCCGGCGGCGAGGTCGACCGCCTGCTCGCCGCCGTCGGCAAGACCGGCGCGACGCTCGAGAAGGTGCTGGTGACGCACGGTCACGTCGACCACTGCGGCGGCGCCGCCGAGGTCGCCGAGCGTGCCGGCGTCCCGATCGAAGGCCCGCACCGCGAGGACGCGTTCTGGATCGACGGCCTCGACCGGCAGGGTGCGAGCTTCGGTGTCCCCGGCGCCCGCTCGTTCACGCCGGATCGCTGGCTCGAGGACGGCGACGTCGCGACCGTCGGCGAGATCGCGTTCGACGTGCTGCACTGCCCCGGCCACACGCCGGGCCACGTCGTGTTCGCGTCGCGCGAGCGCGGCATCGCCTTCGTCGGCGACGTGCTGTTCGCCGGGTCGATCGGCCGCACCGATTTTCCGCGCGGCGACTTCGACACGCTGATCCGCTCGATCACGCGAAAGCTGTGGCCGCTCGGCGACGAGATCCGGTTCGTTCCCGGGCACGGGCCGATGTCGACGTTCGGCGACGAGCGGCGCACCAACCCGTTCGTGGGCGACGAGGCGCTGGGCGCCGGACGCTCGCGCGAGCCTGCGGCGGGCGACTGAGGCGCGAAGGCCGGGTCGCGACACGGAGGTGTGCGGTGAGCGACATGCTGGTGAAGCTCTGGGAGCTGCCGCCGCTCGGGCCGGCGATCGATAGCGCCGCCGGGCGCGGCGTGATCGTGCGCCGCGCGCTCGCGCCGGAGAAGCCGCTCGTGCTGGCGTTCGTTCGCGCGCACTGGCCGATGTGGGAAGCCGAGGTCGACGTCGCCTTCGCGCGGATGCCGGTCGCGTGCTTCGTCGCGGCGCGCGGCGACGCGCTCGTCGGCTTCGCGTGCCACGACGCGATCGCGCCGGACTTCTTCGGCCCGACCGCCGTGCTCGAGCCGTCGCGCGGACAGGGAATCGGCCGTGCACTCGCACTCGCCGCGATGCACGCGCTGAAGGCGCAGGGCTACGCGTACGCGATCGTCGGCGGCGTCGGGCCGGCAGCGTTCTACGAGAAGGCTTTCGGGGCGGTCGCGATTCCCGGGTCCGCGCCCGGCATCTATGCGGGAATGATGCGAAAGGCGTAGGGCGGAATCCCGACCCGCGGATGTCCCGCCGCAGCCGGATCGGTCCCGCGCAAGTCCGGAATCGCCTCGACCCTTGATCGCGGTCAAGCCAGCTCGTGCGGGATCGTCTTCCACTTGAGGCTCGCGTCGCGCGCCGACGCTTCCCGGAGCACCGCCGTGACCGATCCCGTCGCCGCCTGGCATACCGAGCACGCCTATTTCGCCCAGCTCCTGCGCCTGCTGCGCCGGGAGATCGACGTCATCCACGCGGGCGAGGATCCCAACTTCGAGTTGATGGTGGACATCCTGAGGTACCTGCGCGAGTACGCGGACCGCGTCCACCATCCGCGCGAGGACGTCGCGTTCGCGCGGCTCGCGCGCCACTGTCCCGACATGCAGGCCGTGCTGGGACGCCTGAACCAGGAGCATCGCGTGATCGAGACCGCGGGCGCCGAGCTCCTGTCCCGGATCGAGGCGGCCGTCGGCGGCGAGGTCGTGCCGCGCGAGAAGATCGAGGCCGCCGCCGCGACGTTCCTCGTCTTCTACGAGAGCCACCTCGCGCGCGAGGAGAACGAGGTGCTCGCCCGCGCCGGCAGGCACCTGACGCCCGCCGACTGGGACGCGGTCCGGAGCAGCATCGCGTCGATTCCGGATCCGGTGTTCGGCAAGGATCCGCAGGAGCGGTTCCGCGAACTGCGGCGGCAGATCGCGCGGGAGTCGTAGCCGCCGGAGCGTCCGTCGACGAGAAGGCGGGCCGGCGCGCCGGTGGACGATCCGCCGCAGAAACGCCCGCGGGCGAGACCCGGGACCGAACGTCGGGGTACGCCACGGCCGAGCATCCCGCTTCGGCGATGCGGTTTGCGCTTCAGTGCGGCGCGGCCGGCGTCGCGTCGATGCGGGCGAGGATCCTGCGCCCCCATGCGCCACCCGGCTTCGCGACGAGACGCTCGGACAGCACGTGCTTCGCGAGCGACGCGCGCCCGGCGCGCCGCGCGGCGTCGATCAGCGTGAGCGACAGGACGTCGCGCTGGGCGTGGCTGCCTCCGAAGCGATGTGCGATGTCGCGCACCGGCGCGATCAGGTCGGCCGCCTCGTCGAAGCGGCCCCGGCCATACGCTGCGATCGCCCGCACGAGCGGCAACCCGACTTCGCGCTCCATCGCCGCGTTCGTGCCGCCGCCCTCGGCTGCCCGCGCGACCGCGTGCAGCAGCCGCGTCGTCGCGGCGTCGCGACCGGTCGCCGCGAACGCGAGCGCCGCGTGCAGGTCGTTGAACGCGTAGTAGCCGCCTTCGCCGTCGAGCTTCGCCTCCCATTCGTCCGCGACCTCGCCGAAGCGCGGCCCCACGTCCGCACCGTCGAGCGCGAGGCGCCACAGGAGCGCCGTCGCGTCGACGAGGGTCAGGAGCATCTGCGCCGGCACCGGGTGCACGGCTCGATCGTAGAGATCGAGCGCCTTCGTATGGTCGGCGCCGTCCAGATGGAAGAGCGCCAGGTGCCAGAAGTTGTGGAACGCGAATCCGTTGTCCGGCGCCCAGTCGCGCTCGCGCGACACGAGCCAGTCGATGCCCTCGCCGATGCGACCCTGCATCTCCATCACGTGCGTCGCCGCGTGCACCGCCCAGCCGTCCTTCGGTTCGATCGCGAGCGCGGCGCGCGCGGTCTCCTCGGCCTCGGGATACTGGTTCATCTCCTCGAGACCGAACGCGTGCATGCCCAGCACGTACGAGTAGCCGGGAACGTCGCGACTCCAGTGCGGGAGTACGCGCGCGACACGGTTGCGCAGGTTCAGCGCGTCGCCGCGGTAGAAGTCCATCAGGTGCGCAACCTGCAGCGCAAGCGCGTCGCGGGGGTTGTCGGCCAGCACTGCGTCGAGCGAACGGCATGCGGCGTGCCAGTCGCCGTCGGCGAGCTGGCAGGCCGCCTGCAGCATCCCGAGCTCGCGGCCGTTCGCGCGAGCGCCATGCTCGCGCGCCGCCGCGATCGACTGCGCGATCGCCGGCGCGTACTGCCGTTCGGCGAGCGTCGCGAGCGTCAGCGCCTTCATCAGGTGGCCGGCGACGAAATCGGGCGATTCGGCGAGCGCGCCGTCGATCGTGGCGATCGGATCGCCGACGTAGGACTGGAGCTGGCCGATCGCCGTCTCGTAGCGGGCGATCGCATCGGCGGATCCGGACGAGACCGGGATCCCTCGTGCATCGTGGTTCATGGTGCGATTCCTTCGGGTGACGCGGGGATCGCGCGGGGACGGCGGGCCGGTCATGCTGCGCCGGACGTGCGTACCGCGCAATCGGGGAAGCGCCTACGCGCGCCGAACGGCGTCGGCCGTGGCCGCGCGGGCCGGAACGCCGGCGGCCGCGGCGTGCGACCGTGCGAGGGCGGGATGCTTCATCGAATGCTCCGTTGCGGTGGAAGACCGGGAAGGCCGGCATCGGCCTCTCCTCCACGGATACGGGGCGGCCGCGCGGCCGGAGGCACCCGCGGGGCGCGAATATTCGCGCCCGGCCCGCTGCCCGCTACCAGAGCTTCACGCAGTGCCCGGTCAGGATGAATCCGTCGGGCGTCGAACCGGGTCCGACCGGGGCGGACTCGACCGACACCGCGAGACGCGGCACGCCGGCGAGCAGTCGCTCGGAGGTGTCCGCCATCTCGAAGGCGCCCTTGCCATCGCGCGGAACGACGCCGAGCGGGAACGGCTCTCCGTCCTTCGGCAGCGCCCACAGCTGCAGCAGCTTGCCGGGTGGAGCCTCGATCGGCTTCAGCACCTTGAGCGACATCGTGCGGCCGTGCCGCGTCGAGCTCGCGATCGCGACCGCCGCCCCGGACGCGTCGGTCAGGATGCCGACGTAACTCGCCGGCAGCGTGCCGCGCGCTTGCACGATCTCGTCGACCGGGACGGCCGCGGAGGGAAGCATGCGCACGACCCCGACCGTCGCCACGACGCCGAATACGAGGCCCGCGACCGGCGCGATCCACGTCCACCATGCGCCGGGCTTCGCGACCGTCTCCGCTCCGGCCCCGCCGGTGCTCCAGTCGATCGCGTTCCACAGGCCGGGCGACGGCATCGCCGGCGGCACCGCGAGGGCGAGCCCTGCCGAACGCGACTCCCAGGCGACCGCGGCCGCCTCGGCGGACGGAACCGTGAGCCGCAACCGCTCGAAGCGCCGGCGCACCGGCCCGGTCATCGTTCCGAAAACGTACTCGGCCGCGAGCCGGTCCAGGAGCCCGGGCCGGTCGTAATTCACTTCGCGCGCTCCAGGCAACGCCGGAGCTTCTCGAGGCCGCGGCGAAGCCACCCCTTGACGCTGCCGATCGGCGAGCCCAGGTGCGCCGCCATCTCCGCGTGCGTGAGACCGTGGTAGTACGCGAGCGCGAGGCACTGGCGCTGCGACCCGTCGATGGTCTCCAGGCACGCACGGATGGCGAGCGTGTCCGCCGCCTGCGTCAGCAGGCCGAGCGGATCGGGGCGGTCGTCCTCGACGTCCATCGTCTCGTCTTCGTCGTCGACGAGCGGGTCGACGTCGTGCCGCGCGTCGCTGCGCAACGCGTCGAGCGCCCGGTTGCGCACGACGGCCGTGAGCCAGGTCATCGGCGCACTCGCCGCGGCCCGGTAACTGCCGGCCCGGTGCCAGACGCCGACGAATGCCTCCTGGATCACGTCCTCGGCGCGCCCCCGGTCCCGCAATATACGGAGCGCGACGCCCAGCAGAGACGGGGCCGTCGCGTCGTAGAGACGACGAAACGCCTGCCGGTCCCCCAGCGCGACGCGGGCGATCAGGTCGGCGAGGTCCTGCGGCGCGGCCACGGTCAGCCGGTGGTGGGTTCGAACAGCTCGACCGGGTTTCCCGAAGGGTCTTCCGCAAGCGCCTGCCGGCCCCCGGGACCGTCGACGGGATCATTGCGGAACCGTGCGCCTGCCGCGCGCAGGTGTCCGATCGTCGCGTCGAGGTCGTCGACCTCGATCACGATCCGGTTCCAGCCGCCGGGCCCGGGCTTCGCGCCATCGGGCATCGGTCGCGTGGCCGACGTGCCCGGCCCCGAGAGCCAGAGCGCGAGGCCCTGCCGCTCGAGGATCGCGAATGGCGGCCCCCAGCGGTCGACCTGCTTGAACCCGAGCGCCGCGTAGAACGGAAGCACCGCGTCGACGTCGTGGACGAGATAGCGGACGGTGGGCATGGCGTCGGTCCCCTGCCGGTGACGATGAACGGCGATTCTAGTGGCTGTCGACACCCGCGGGAAACGCGCGCCTGCGCGGCCGCCCCGGTCAGATGCCGAGGAGCCTCGCGATGATCGACTTGGCGACGAAGCCGATCATGCCGAACGCGAGGACGAAGAAGAGCACGAACGTCCCGAGCTTGCCGGCTTTCGATTTCCGCGCGAGGTCGAAGATGATGAACAGCATGTAGAGCATGAACGCCCCGATGCCGAACGTCATCCCGAACTCGGTGATCTGCTCCTCGGAGAAGCCGAACATCGCGCGGCCCTACGCGACGCGCGGCGCCGCGCCCGTCGTGTCGACCGTCTCGCGGTACGCGTGCCAGCTCGCGTGCCCGATCACGGGGATCGCGAACGCGAAGCCGACCATCGCGGTCGCCATCGACAGCGCCGTCAGCACCATGATGATCGCCGCCCAGAGCGCCATCGCGAGCGGATTGGCCCCGACCGCCCGGATGCTCGTCACGAGCGCGGACCCGAGGTCGATCCGGCGGTCGAGCAGGAGGGGCACCGAGACGACGGTCGCGGCGAACGTGAACGCCGCGCCGATGCCGCCCGCGAGCATCCAGACCCAGAACAGGTTCGACCCCTGCGAGAGCACGACGTGGCGCAGGAAGCCGTCGAGCCCGACGATCGGCTCGCGGACGAACAGCGCGACCAGCACCGACGAGAAGAGCACCCACGCGGTCGCCGCGATCGCGAGGAAGACGCCCAGCCACACGAGCGGGC
This sequence comes from Pseudomonadota bacterium, assembly GCA_022709775.1. The sequence continues at coordinate 4,635 of JAKLIE010000007.1, read as the reverse complement.
GCGTGCCGCGGATCCACGCGTCCATCGCCTGCGCGAGGTTCGGCTTCTCGCCGGCCTCGAGGCGGCGCGACAGCTCGTAGAGGCCGGTCGCGAGGATCGGCGCGATCAGCACGAAGCCCGAGAACGCGCCGGGCAGGATCGGCCAGAAGCGCAGCGTGATCGTCGCGATGGCGATCCCCGCCAGCGTCACGATGAAGCCGTGGAACACGCTCGGTCCGAATGCGCGCGTGAAGTCGCGCCAGCCGAGCGCGAGCCAGCGCAGCGGCGCGGTCAGGGACACCTCGCGGACGGGCAGCGGCCCGGTTCCTGCGGCGGCGATGTCGTCGGTCATGGCGCGGCGTCCGCGGGCGGTGGCGGGGCGCCCGCCACTTCGACGCGCAGCGGGCGCGTCGTGTCGAGGCGCATCTCCCTCTGCGGAAACGGCATGACGATGCCCGCCTCGGCGAGCTGCTTCTCGAGCATGAACCGCAGGTCGCTCGCGACGCGCATCGCGACGACCGTCGGCGTCAGCTCGACCCAGAAGTACAGCGTCAGCACCTGCGCGCTGTCTCCGAAGCTCTCGAAGATCACGAACGGCGCCGGCTCCTTCATCACGTTGCCGTGCCGCCTCGCCGTCTCCTCGATCAGCTCCGCGGCCTTGCGCATCGGCGTCCCGTAGGCGACCCCGACCGAGACGCTGCGGCGCACGCACCGGTTCGAGAGCGTCCAGTTCGTGACCTTCTGCTCGAGCAGCATCGAGTTGGGCACGATCGTCTCGAGGCCGTCGGCGCCGCTCACCGTCGTCGACCGGAGGTCGACGCTGGTCACCGTGCCCGTGACTCCGTCGAGCTCGATCACGTCGCCGATCTGCACGCGCCGCTCCATCAGCACGATCATGCCGCTGATCAGGTTCCGGATGATCGTCTGGGTGCCGAAGCCCACGCCGATCGCCAGCGCACCGCCCAGGAACGCGAACACCGTGATCGGGATTCGCACGACGTTGAGCGTGACGAGCAGGAGCCCGACGGCGGCGAGCGCGAGCACCCAGCGCCGGATCGTCCGCGCGCGCGCGGCATCCCTGCCGGCCGCGACCGCGCGCCGCTCGACGAAGCGGACGAGCCGCACGGCGATCCAGTAGCCGAGCGCGAAGAGCAGCAGGGCGCCGATGCTCTTGCCGATCGTGACGCCGCGCTCGACCGTCACGGTGCGGCCGTCGACGACCGACGTGTCCTCGACCGCGAAGAGCTCGAAGTTCCAGAACGCGCGGACCCCGTCGCGGAGTTCGAGCCACGCGCCGGCGGAGCGCGCGCGCCAGTCGCGCGCCGAGGCCGTTCGCTCCGCGTCGCCAAGCCAGCGCGCGAGCGTGCGCTGCGCGTCCGCGTGACGGGTCTGGATCCGTTCGTACGCGTCGAGCTCCCGGGCGGCGGCCTTCGCGGCGTCGACGTCGTAGCGGGCCGCCTGGGGCGTACGCTGCGGCGATTCCGCCAGCGCCTCGGCCGCGCGCAGCCGGGCGCGCGACCCTCCGACCGCATCGTCGATGTACGCGCGCCAGCTTGCGAGCTGCGCGATGCCCTCGCGAATGCGCACCAGCGCCGCTCGGCGGGCCTCCTCGTCGCCGGCGTTCGCCAGCTCGTAGCGGTGCCCCCACATCTGCGAAGCGAAGGAGCCGAGCGTCGCGACGCCGTCGAGCATCTCGCCTTCGACCGCGAGCGCGTCGTTCCACGCCTGTGCGGCGCGCAGGCGTGCCTGTGCCGCCTCCGCACGCGCGGTGCCGGATACGGCAGCGTCCGCCTCGCGCGCGGCGGCGTCGCGCTCGCGCGCCCGCTCCGCCACCTGCCTCTGGAGCGAGGTGCGCTCGCGCCGGTTCGCCTCGATCGACTCGTCGATGCGCTTCCTCGCCGCGGCGAGGTCGGTCTCGTCGAAGCGCATCGCCCGCGACGCCACCTCGACCTGCCTATCGAGCAGCCTCGCCTCGGCCTTTCGCGTGCCCGCTTCCTCGCGCTTGCCTTCGGCCGCCATTCGCGCGAGCGTCGCGCGAGCGGCGATGCCGCGCGCCTGCCATTCCGCGGCGTCGCGCCGCCAGGCCGCCGCAGCGCGCCCCGCATCGCCCGACGCGGTCTCGACCGCCTCCCTCGCCCGCCGCAACGCCTCGTCGGCACGGCGAGAAGACTCCTGCAGACGCTCGGCCTCGGCGGCGAGGTGCGTACCGGCCGCCTCGACCGCGACGATGCGCGAGCGCGTCGCGTCGGCTGCGTCGCGCAGCGCGTCGATCCGCGCGATCGGATACGGCGGGGGCTCCGTGAAGCCGTTCCACTCGCGATCCGCCGCCTCCGACGCCGCGCGTGCGGCGCGCAGGCGCTCGAGCTCGGCATAGGTCCGGACCTGCGCATCGTACGCATAGGCGAGCGCCGCGACGGCCTCGTACCGCGCGTCCTCCTCCGCCAGGGAGACGCCCGGCGGCGGCGGCGGCGGCGTCCGGTCGCGCTCGGCTCGCGCAGCTTCCGCGAGCTTCGCGACGCGCGTCCTCGCGTCGGCGATCGACTCCGTCGCCGGCGCGGGCGAGGCGGCCGGCACGCTTGCCGACGGCGTCGATTTGCCTCCGGGAAAGCCCGGAAGCTGAGCGACCGCGACGGACGGTCCGACCGCCAGGGCGAACGCGAGCGCGGCATGCGCCGCGTGCGCCAGGTGCGGCCGGTCCGTCGCCGCGCGACCGCTCATCGGTCCTCCGCCGTCGGCGCAACGGGGACGGACGCCAGCGGCACCTCGAGCAGGCAACCGAACTCGCGCGGGAAGTCGACCGACACGCGCGCGTGCACCGCCCCCTGCCTGTCGAAGAAGCGCTGCGTTCCCGCGACGGCGAACACGCCCTCGTGCCAGACGTTCGCGTGGATGTAGAGGCCGCGCGTGCCGTCGAACCGGAACGCCACGAAACGCTCGGGTCGCACGTCGTCCCCGGGCAGCGCGAGCGGCACGACGAACGGCCGCGCATCGAGCGGATAGAAGAGCTGTCCGCCGTCCGGATGGTAGTTCGCGTGCCACAGCAGCATGCGCGACGGCGCACGCTCGTGGTCCTCGCGCGCGTCGGCAGGCTCGCCGGCATAGGCGAGGACGTAGTGGCCGCCGACCGCCTCGTTGCGCCCGTAGAGGACGTCGCCGCGCCAGTCGCATCGGAACGTCCCCTCGCTGGTACCGCCCTCGTCGCCCGAATCGTCGTCGACCGGTCGCCAGCCCTGCGCGGGCCAGCGCGTGATCTCGACCGTGACCGATGCGGGATCGTCGACGAGCCTGCCGTATCCGGCGAGATTCGCGTCGGTCGCGTCGACGACCGGAAGCACGACGCGTTCGAGGCCGCGCGGAACGGCGGGGTTCAGGTAATCGGGAGCGTTGGCCATGGCTTTCTTCGCGGAGGCGTCCATTTTGGCCTCCGCGCACGCATGTGGGAAGATCGCGGACCCGGACCGCGCAGGGCGCCGGGGGCGGGAGCGCGACCGCGCCCCGCCCGGCCGACCGCGGCCGCCCGCATCGAGGAGGTCGCATGATCGCCCGAAACGTGCATCGCATCGCCCTCGCCGCGTTCGCGGCGCTCACGCTCGTCGCCGCGGCCGGCGCCTCCGCGCAGCCGTATCCGAGCCGACCCGTGCGCATGGTCGTGCCTTTCGCGCCCGGCGGCGCGACCGACATCATCGCGCGCATCGTCGCGCAGAAGCTCGCCGACCGTCTCGGGCAGAGCGTCGTCGTCGAGAACAAGCCCGGCGCCGGCACGACGATCGGCAACGCCGAGGTCGCGAAGGCGAAGCCCGACGGCTACACGTTCCTGTTCGCGCCGACGCCGTTCGTGATCTCGCAGGTCGTCTACCCGACGCTGCCCTACGACCCGCAGAAGGACTTCGCGCCCGTGTCGCTGCTCGCGACCTCGCCGTTCATCCTCGTCGTGAACGCGGCCTTCCCGGCGAAGTCGACGGCCGAGCTCGTCGCGACCGCCAGGGCGAAGCCCGGCACCGTCACGTTCGCGTCGGCCGGCAACGGCACCGTGCCCCATCTCGCCGGCGAGCTTTTCCGACTGCGGGCCGGCGTCGACATCGTGCACGTCCCGTACAAGGGCGGCGGCCCGGCGATCGTCGACCTCGTGTCCGGCCAGGTGCCGATGATGTTCGCGACGCCGATCGAGGTGAGCCAGCACGTGCAGTCGGGCCGGCTGCGCGTGCTCGGGACCACGTCGCTCGCGCGCCTCGCGGCGATGCCCGACGTACCGACGCTCTCCGAAAGCGGCTATCCGGACTTCGAGGTGCTGTCGTTCTTCGGCGTCCTCGCGCCCGCGGGCACGCCGCCGGAAATCGTCGGGCGCGTCGCGTCGGACCTCGCGGCGGTGATGGAGCTGCCCGACGTGCGCGAGCGCTTCGCGCAGCAGAGCGCCGAGGCGCGCGTTCTCGGCCCCGTACCGTTCGGCGGGTTCCTCGCGCGCGAGCGGGACAAGTGGGCCGACATCGTCAAGCGGTCGGGCGCGAAGGTCGACTGAGCGACGCGCGCCGGCGCGGCAGCCACCATCGGAGCGGCCGCGACCGCGCCGATGCGCGTCAGTGGCTCGGCCGCCCGACGCCCGCCCCCGAGCTGCCCACGAGGAAGTCGAGGTCCACGCCCTTGTCGGCCTGCTGCACG
>JAKLIE010000069.1 GCA_022709775.1 Pseudomonadota bacterium | reverse complement strand
AACGGCGCGCGGCACCGCAGCGCGGCGCCGACGCGCCGGCGGTCGCGGTCGCGCGCGCGACCAAGACCTGGCCGAACGGCACGCGCGCGCTCGACCCGGTCGACCTCGAGGTCCGCCGCGGCGAGTTCCTGACGCTCCTCGGGCCGTCCGGCTGCGGCAAGTCGACGCTGCTGCACCTGATCGCGGGGCTCGAGGCGCCGACGTCGGGATCGCTGCACTGGTGGGGCGGCGCGTTCGAGGCGACCGGCGCGCCCGGCAGGCGGCTCGCGATGGTGTTCCAGTCGCCGACGCTGATGCCCTGGTCGCGCGTCGACGCGAACGTGCGGCTGCCCCTCGCGCTGGCGCGCACGCCGCGCGAGGAGGCCGACCGCGCGGTCGCCGACGCGATCTCGCTCGTGGGGCTCGCCGACTTCGCGCGCAGCTGGCCGCGCGAGCTCTCGGGCGGCATGCAGATGCGCGTGTCGATCGCGCGTGCGCTCGTCAACCACCCCGACCTGCTGCTGATGGACGAGCCCTTCGGCGCGCTCGACGAGTTCACGCGCCTGCGGCTCGACAGCGAGCTCGCATCGCTCTGGCAGAAGCGCGGCCTCACCATCGTGTTCGTCACGCACAGCATCGCCGAGGCTGTGTTCCTCTCGACACGCGTGGCCGTCATGGGCCCGCGGCCGGGCCGGCTGATCGACGAGGTCGCGATCGACGAGCCCTGGCCGCGCGGCGAGGCGTTCCGCGTCTCGACGAAGTTCGCGGCATACTCGCAGCGGCTGTCGGCGCTCGTCGCGCAGGCTTGCGGCGGCACGATGCCGATGAACGGATCGCCGGACGAGGAGGGGCCTTGAGCCGGTTCGAGCGCACCGCGGCGGACCGCTGGCGTTACGCGGCGCCGGTGATCGTCGCCGTCGCGATGCTCGCGCTGTGGCAGGCGCTGACCGTCGCCTACGAGGTCCCGGCGTACCTGGTGCCCTCGCCGCTCGTCGTCGCGAAGACGCTCGTCGCCGACCGGGGCCTCCTCCTCGCGTCGCTGGTCGTCACCGTGTCGATCGCGCTCTACGCGCTCGCGATCGCCCTCGCGCTGGGCGTCGCGATCTCGCTCGTGTTCGTGCAGAGCCGCTGGATCGAGACCGCGTTCACGCCCTACGTCGTGCTGCTGCAGGTGACGCCGATCGTCGCGATCGCGCCGCTCATCATCATCTGGGTGAAGGACACGCACACGGCGCTCGTGATGTGCGCGGTCGTCGTCGCGATCTTCCCGATCGTCTCGGACACGACGCTCGGCCTGCGAAGCGTCGATCCGCGGCTCATCGACCTGTTCCGGATGAACCGCGCGACGCGCTGGCAGCTCCTGTGGCGGCTGCGCATCCCGAGCGCGCTGCCGTACTTCTTCGGCGGCCTGCGCATCGCGAGCGGCCTCGCGCTGATCGGCGCCGTCGTCGCCGAGTTCGTCGCGGGGACCGGCGGCCAGGGCGCGGGCCTCGCCTACCAGATCCTGATGTCGGGCATCCAGCTCAACATCCCGCGGCTGTTCGCCGCGCTCGTGCTGATCACGCTGGCGGGCGTCGCGTTCTACAGCGTGGCGCTGCTGCTGTCGCATCTCGCGTTGGGACACTGGCACGAGAGCGAGCTCTCGAGGCACTAGCTATTTCTTCGCGGCGCTCTCGCTCTGCCGCCGGTAGTCGTCGTAGGACAGGGCAGTGTTCGCGAGGCACCGCTCGCGTTCGCTCTGGTCGGGAAGCCTGTAGCACTGGTTCCGCTGCCAGCCCTGCGCCGACGAGTACGCGTGCTGCCACGAACACCCGGCGGCTGCGAACATCGACACGATCAGGACGATCGGGAAGAAGTAGGAAGAAGCAGGGTCAGACTCGACATTTGCGGATGGGGGAAATTCGAGTCTGACCCCACATACGGGGCCGAACCGTCCGGTCGGATGCATGGTCACGCCGCTGGCTCGAGCGGAACTTCCCAGCCCGGGAACACGAGCACCGCGGGATGGCACTTGAGGGCATGGGCGAGGACCTTCGCCCTCTCGACGCCCAGGTTGACCCGGCCGTTCTCGATGGCGGAAATGGTGGCTTGCGAAATGCCGGTGAGCTCGGACAGCCGGCTCTGGCTCAGCTCCTGGAGCTCGCGCAAGATGCGCACGGACTCGCCCACGCTCACCTCAACGCGCCTCTTGGCAGGATGATAGGTCTTCATGTCAGGTTTTCCGGTAGTCGTGAGGCGTAACGTGAACGACCTGAATCAGCAGCAAGTCGGCGTCGACGCGATAGATCACCCGCCACTGCAACCCGAGGCGCGACGATCGATGCCCCTTCCATTCGCCGGACAGCGCCTCGTCGTGAAATCCCTTGATCGCGCGCAATCCCGGCGGACCGGAGAGTGCGGCGATGTCCTTCCATTTCTCGTAGCGCTTCAAGACCTCGATGGGCACGGATCCCGACAGTTGCCTGTCGACGCGACGGTGCTCCTCGATGCGCCACATGCTCTATTATGGATATCCCATAAAAGGTATGTCAAGGACGGGGACCGGCAAATGCGGCCCGTGTTCCCCCTCGACGCAGCATCGTCGCCCAGGCATCGAGGAGCATGGCGCCGTGCCCGGCCACGGCGGCCAGCCGCGCCCCGCGACACGCCTCAATCCGTCACCACCTTCAACCCCACGATCCCCGCGACGATCAGCCCCACGCACGCGAGCCGCGCGACCGTTGCGGCTTCCCCGAACAGCGCGATCCCGAGGATCACGGTGCCGACCGCGCCGATGCCGGTCCACACGGCGTAGGCGGTCCCGACCGGCAGCGTCTTCATCGCCCACGCGAGCAGCACGACGCTCGCGATCATCGCGACGACGGTTCCCACGCTCGGCCACAATCGCGAGAACCCGTCCGTGTACTTGAGCCCGATCGCCCAGACGACCTCGAAGACTCCCGCGACGACCAGCACGATCCACGCCATGGCACTCCCCCTCGCCGGCACCCCGCGGCGCCCTTCGTCGATTATCTCCGGCAGCGCCCGCGCGCAGTGTGGTGAAATGGCGGGCTGAGCGACAGCCCTTCCGGAAGGCCATGGAACACTTCGACGCGATCGTCATCGGCGGCGGCGTGATCGGCACCTCGATCGCCTGCCACCTCGCGCGCTTCGGCGCGAAGCGCACGCTGCTCCTCGAGCGCGGACAGCTCGGCGGCGGCACGACCGCGCAGTCGTCCTGCATCCTGCGCACGCACTACTCGGTGCGCCAGAACGTGGTGCTCGCGCAGGCGGCGATGCGCGCGTTCGACGACCTGCCCGCCTATCTCGACGACCCGGAGGCCGACGGCGGATACCGGCGCTGCGGCTACCTGATCGTCGCGCCCGACGGCCCCGCCGCCGACGCGGTGCGCGCGTCGCTCGCGATCGAGCGGGAACTCGGCATCGAGGCGCGCGAGCTCGACGCCGCCGAAGCACGCGAGCGTCACCCGCTGCTGCGTTACGACGACGTCGCGGTCGTCGGATGGGAGCCCGGCGCGGGGTATGCCGACGCGTACCTGACGCTCACCGCGTTCGTGCGGGCAGCGCGCAAGGCCGGCACCACGGTGCGCGAAGGCGTCGCCGTCACCGGCCTCCTGCGCGACGCGAATGGCCGCGTCGCCGGGGTGGAAACTCCGTCGGGCCCGATCGGCGCGGGCGTCGTCGTCTCGGCGCAGAACATCTGGTCGCGCGAGGTCGCGCGCTGGGCCGGCGTCGGGCTGCCGCTCGCGATGTCGCGCCACAGCGTGATGACGCTGGAGGCCGAGACACCCTACGGCCACGACCTGCCCGTGGTGAAGGACCTGGTCTCGCCGGGCCGCATCTACTTCCGCAGCTACGGCGGCCGGCAGGTGCTCGTCTCCGAGGGCAACGAAGGCGTCGACATCCCGGAACCCGACATCGAGCAGGCGGACGTGCCGCTCGACGAGGTCGTGCACGTCGGCGAGCAGCTCATGCACCGGATGCCGGCCTTCGAGAGCGCGGGGCTCGCCGCGTCGTGGACCGGCGTGTACGACGTGACGCCCGACTGGAACCCGGTGCTCGGACCGGTCGACGGCGTACCCGGGCTCCACCTCGCCTACGGCTTCTCGGGGCACGGGTTCAAGCTCTCCCCGATCGTCGGCCGGCTGGTGGCCCAGGCCGCGCTCGGCCTTGCCCCGGACCTGCCGCTCGCTCCCTACGCGCTCTCGCGCTTCGCCGAGCACCGGCTGCTGACCGGGCGCTACGGTGCCGGAGCCGTGTCCTAGACGCTATACTCCGGCCGTTTGCCCAGTCACCACGCCCGAGCGCGTCCGCGCGCTGGGGCACCTTCGGGAGGTTCCATGCGTCATCATCGTCTGCTCGGCGCGACCGCGATCGCGGCCGCCCTCGTGTTCGCCGGCTCCGCCGCCGCGCAGGAGCGCGTCTTCTTCGGCATCGCCACCGGCGGCACCGGCGGCACCTACTACCCGCTCGGCGGGATGCTCGCGCAGCTCATCTCGAACAAGGTGACGATCGGCGGCAAGAAGCTCTCGGCGACGGCCGAGACCGCGGGCGCGTCGGTCGCCAACGCGCAACTCCTCGCGCGCAAGGACATCGAGAGCGCGTTCGTCGCGGCCGACATCCTCGACGCCGCGTACAACGGCAAAGGCCAGTTCGAAGGCAAGGCGGTCAAGAACCTGCGTGCGCTCGGAGCGCTCTACCCCGAGCAGGTGCAGCTCGTCACGCTCGCGTCGGCGAACGTGCGGTCGTTCAAGGATCTGAAGGGCAAGAGCGTGTCGTCGGGCTCGCCGGGCTCGGGCCAGTGGCAGCTGCTGGGCGACCTGCTCGAAGCCCACGGCATGACGCGCAAGGACATCGGCGAGGACCTGTCGTCGTTCACGCAGTCGGTCGACAAGATCAAGGACGGCAACCTCGTCGCGTCGCTGATCACCGCGGGCGCACCGACCTCGTCGATCAGCGATCTCGCGAACGCGCGCGAGGTCCGCATGGTCCCGCTCGCCGGTCCCGAGATCGAGGCGCTGCGCAAGAAGCAGCCCTACTATGCGATGGTCCAGCTGCCGGCCAACACGTACAAGGGCCAGACCGCGCCGGTCGACACGCTCGCCGTGATGGCGATCTGGGCGACGCACGACGGGCTCACCGACCAGATGGCCTACGAGGTCACGAAGGCGCTCTTCGAGAACACCGAGACGCTGGGCCAGGTGCACCCGAAGGGCAAGGAGATCTCGCTCAAGACGGCGCTGCTGTCGGTCTCGATTCCGCTGCACCCGGGCGCGGAGCGCTACTACCGCGAGAAGGGCCTCCTCAAGTGACGTGTGCGCCCGGGATCGGTCTCATGCTGGTCCCGGGCATCGCACTCGCCGCGGGCGCGCACGCGGCGTGCCTGACGCTCGCGTCCCATCCCGACGGCAAGCCGCTCGGGCAGGTCGAAGCCCGGGGCCGATCCCCTGCATTCGCGATCCGCTACGTCCACTCGGTGACGCGCACGCCCGTCGAGGAGCGCTACCGGATCGACGGCGCGTCGATCGAAGAGACCGAGATCCGTTTCACCCAGCACGGCCCGGGGCTCCCGACCGAGGCCGATGCCGACGGCGCGTGGCGCCGCGACGGCGACACGTTCGTCGTGACGATGCACCGCCGCTTCGAAGCGATCGCGATGCGCGTCCACGCCGACCAGTCGCCCCGCCTCTCGGTCGAGGGCGATCCGCGCCCCGTCGACCTCGCGCAATGGGGCAATCGCGCGCTCTCGCTCGCCGCGCGGCCGGGTGCCTGCCTCTCCGGCCCGGGACCGGGCGGGTCGGGCGCTCGTTGACGACACGCCGATAGCCGATGACCAGACATCCGACGCCGCCGTCGCACGGCAACCTCCTGACCGATCAGGTCGAGGCGATCTCCGCCGAGAAGCAGGAGGAGCTGATCCGCACGTTCGACACCGAGTCGAACTTCCGCAAGCTCGTCGGCCCCGTCGGGCTGCTCGTCACGACGATGGCGGTCGTCCTGTCGAGCTTCCACATCTACACGGCCGGGTTCGGGCTGCTGGTCGAGATCACGCACCGCGCGTTCCACCTCACGCTCGTGCTCGCGCTGATCTTCCTCGTGTTCCCGCACAAGCGGCCGCCGCAGGACGCCGCGAGCGCGGTCAAGACCTGGGGCTGGAGCCTGGTGTTCACGGCGTTCTACCTCTACCTCGCGTGGGCGCTCGTCGACCGCCTGTCCGCGCTGGGGAGCCTCGGCAACAACGGTTGGGCGTTCATCGCGCTCGTCGGCTTCGTCGCGTTCATCTCGCTGCCGTTCCCGCAATTCGGCGGCACCGGCGACAAGCTCTCCTGGGTCGACTGGCCGCTCGCGATCGTGGCCGCCGCGGTGTCGCTCTACTTCGTCGTGTTCTTCGACGACGTCTTCATCGCCCGCGTCGGCGCGCCGATCGCGCAGGACTACATGATGGGGGTGCTGGCGATCGTGATCGTGATGGAGGCGTCGCGCCGCACGATGGGGCCGCTGCTGCCCGTGATCGGGATGGCCTGCCTGCTCTACGCGCTGCTCGGTCGCCACATGCCGGGCATCCTCGCGCACCGCGGCTATTCCGTCGAACGCGTCGTCAACCACATCTACGTCGGCACCGAGGGGATCTACGGGATCGCGGTCGGCGTCGTGGCGACCTACGTGTTCCACTTCGTGCTGTTCGGGATCCTCGCGCAGATGACGGGTCTGGGCCGCCTGTTCATGGACCTCGCGACGATCGCCGCCGGCCGCTTCTCCGGCGGTCCGGCGAAGGTCTGCGTCGTGTCCTCGGGCCTGTTCGGCATGATCTCGGGTTCGGCGATCGCGAACGCGGTGACGACCGGCTCGCTCACGATCCCGCTGATGAAGAAGTACGGGTTCAGCTCGCGCTTCGCGGGCGCGGTCGAGGCGTCCGCTTCCTGCGGCGGCCAGGTCACGCCGCCGGTGATGGGCGCGTCCGCGTTCGTGATGGCCGAGCTGCTCGGCGTCCCGTACAAGCTGCTCGTGCTCGTCGCGATCGTGCCGGCGCTGTTCCACTACTTCGCCTGCCTCACGATGGTCCACCTCGAGGCGAAGCGCCTCAGGCTCAAGGGCGTCGAGCCGCACCTGATTCCGAAGGTCTCGCGCGTGATCGGCGAGAGCTGGCACCTCGTGTTCCCGCTGATCGCGCTCGTCACGATGCTGCTGCTCGACTTCACGCCGTTCCTGTCGGCGTTCTGGGGCATCGTGCTGTGCTTCGTGTGCTCCTACATCCCGCCGATCGCGCGCAGGCTCGGCTGGGGCCACCTGCAGGGGCAGACGCTCACCTGGGGGCCGCTGATCGAGGGGCTCTCCGAGGGCGCGAAGTACGCGCTCGCGATCGGCGCGGCGTGCGCGTGCGTGGGCCTCATCCTGGGAACGCTCACGCTCTCCGGGCTGGGGTTCAAGTTCTCGGGCGCGGTCATCGACCTGGCCGGAAGCGTCGGCGACCTGATCCGGTCGTTCGACCCGACCGGGCTCGTGACCGAGAACGGCGCGAAGGTGTTCTTCGGCCTGCTGTTCGTCGCGATCGCCTGCATCCTGATGGGCACCGGGATCCCGACGACGCCGACCTACATCATCCTCGCGTCGATCGCCGCGCCCGCGCTGGCG
>JAKLIE010000068.1 GCA_022709775.1 Pseudomonadota bacterium | reverse complement strand
CTTGTCCTCGCGCAACGGGAGCACGACGTCCTGCGCGTGCGACATCGGCTCGACGCCGGACGTGTCGACCGCCTGGAGCTCGTTGATCATCGCGAAGATCGCCTCGAGCTTGGCGTGGACCTCGGAGACCGCCTGCGCATCGACGTCGATGCGGGCGAGGTGGGCGATGCGCCGGACGTCGTCGAGCGAGAGGGTCATCGGGGATCGGAACCGGGTGTCGGACGTCGCCGGACGTCCCCCGGCCGGGTCGGGCGGCGCGGCGCCCGAAAACGGCGGAAACCTGCGCGTTTTCAGTGCGGTAGCCCGAGTGGCTAGAGTATCATAGCTGGCTTATCAGGGCAGCCGCGGCCCCCGGATCCCCGGGGCCTCCGCTCCTCGGCGCCCGCGCGAAAGCCGCCGTTTCATGTTCGAGTTCTTCAAAGGCTATTTCTCCACCGACCTCGCGATCGATCTCGGCACCGCGAACACGCTCATCTACGTGCGAGGCCGCGGCATCGTCCTCGACGAGCCCTCGGTGGTCGCGATCCGCCAGGAAGGCGGCCCCAACGGCAAGAAGGTGATCCAGGAAGTCGGTCTCGCGGCGAAGCAGATGCTCGGCCGCACGCCGGGCAACATCACCGCGATCCGCCCGATGAAGGACGGCGTCATCGCCGACTTCACCGTCACCGAGCAGATGCTCAAGCAGTTCATCAAGAAGGTGCTCGACTCGAGGCTGTTCTCGCCTTCGCCGCGCATCATCATCTGCGTACCCTGCGGCTCGACGCAGGTCGAGCGGCGCGCGATTCGCGAGTCGGCGCTCGGCGCCGGCGCGTCGAAGGTCTACCTGATCGAGGAGCCGATGGCCGCCGCGATCGGCGCGGACCTGCCGATCTCGGACGCGACGGGCTCGATGGTCGTCGACATCGGCGGCGGCACGACCGAGGTCGGCGTGATCTCGCTGGGCGGCATGGTGTACGCGGGAAGCGTGCGCGTCGGCGGCGACAAGTTCGACGAGGCGATCGTCAACTACATCCGCCGCAACTACGGGATGCTGATCGGCGAGACGACGGCCGAGATGATCAAGAAGACGATCGGCAGCGCGTTTCCCGGCTCCGAGGTGCGCGAAATGGAAGTGAAGGGGCGCAATCTCGCCGAAGGGATCCCGCGCAGCTTCACCGTGTCGAGCAACGAGATCCTCGAGGCGCTCACCGATCCGCTGAACAGCATCGTGTCCGCGGTGAAGAGCGCGCTCGAGCGCACGCCGCCGGAGCTCGGCGCCGACATCGCCGAGCGCGGGATGGCGCTCACGGGCGGCGGCGCGCTGCTGCGCGACCTCGACCGGCTGCTGATGGAGGAGACCGGGCTGCCGGTGATCGTCGCCGAGGATCCGCTCACCTGCGTCGTGCGCGGCTGCGGCAAGGCGCTCGAGAACATGGACAAGCTGCAGACGATCTTCACGTCGGATTGAGTGCGGGGCCCGGACTGAAGCGGGGTCAGAGCCGTAATTCGGGGAGGGCGGCGATTGAGCGAGACGAACGGAAGCAGCCTCCCCGAATTACGGCTCTGACCCCAATTCATGCGCCCGATCCCCGCCGAGCCGCCGCCGATCTTCCGCCGCGGCCCCTCCCCACTGGCGCGCGTCACGTTCCTCGGGCTGGCGTCGATCGTGCTTCTGTTCGCGGACGCGCGCTTCCGCTACCTCGAGGACGTGCGCCACGCGGCGGGTGCGATCCTGTTCCCGCTCCAGCGCCTGGTGCGGGTCCCCGGCGAGGCGCTCGACAGCGTTGCCGCCTACTTCGCGTCGAAGCGCGACCTCGAGCGCGAGAACGAGCGCCTGAAGTCCGAACTGATCGCGCAGTCGCCCGCGGCGCAGGGCTACGCACCGGTGCGCGACGAGAACGCGCGGCTGAAGGCGCTCGCCGGCCTCAAGGCCCGCCATGCGGAGGGGTCCACGGTCGTGCAGGTGCTCTACACGGGCCGCGACCCGTTCGCGCAGAAGCTGTTCGTGAGCCGCGGAAGCGAATCCGGCCTCGTGGCGGGCAGCGCGGTGATCGACGAGCACGGCGTCGTGGGCCAGCTGACGCGCGTCCATCCGACGATGTCCGAGGTCACGCTCGTCACCGACAAGGACCACGCGGTGCCGGTGAAGGTCGAGCGCAGCGGCGTGCGCAGCGTGCTCTTCGGCGCGGGCGCCGGCCGCGCGCCCGAGCTCAGGTTCACGCCGCCGTCGGCGGACATCCGCGTCGGCGACCGCCTGGTCACGTCGGGTCTCGACGGCACCTATCCGCCGGGGCTCGCCGTCGCGCAGGTGACGGGCGTCGAGCGCGAGACCGGGCAGATGTTCGCGCGCATCGAGTGCGCACCGCTGGGCGGCGTCGACCGCAGCGAGACGCTGCTCGTGCTCGCGCCGCCGGTCGCGCTGCCGCCGCGCCCCGAGGAGCCGTCGGAGGCGGATCCGGCGCGCAAGGGGGGCCGCGCGAAGGCGCGGCGCGGCGGATGAGCGCCCTCCGGAAGTCCGCGCGGTGAGTCTGGCCTCGCGCGTCCCCTCGTTCGCGCCCGCGCGTCCCGAGGAGATCCTCAAGCCGGCGAAGCCGTGGTTCGTGGTGCTGACGCTCGCGCTCGCGCTCGTCGCCAACACGCTTCCGACCTCGGGTGTCGCGCTCGCGCTCAAGCCCGACTTCGTCGCGCTCACGCTGCTCTACTGGTGCATCCAGGCGCCGCGCTACGTCGGCGTCGGCGTCTCGTGGACGCTCGGCCTCGTGATGGACGTCGTCGACGCCACGCTGTTCGGCCAGCACGCGCTCGCCTACGCGGTGCTCGCGTACGGCGCCGAGTATTTCCGCCGCCGCGTGCTGCGCTTCCCGCTCTGGCAGCAGGCGGTGCAGGTCGCGTTCCTGCTCGCCGCGTGCGCGCTGCTCGTGCTCGCGGTGCGCGTGATCGGCGGCGCGCCGCTCCCGCGCTGGACCTACGCGGTCCCGCCGATCGTCGGCGCGCTGCTGTGGCCGCCGCTCACCGTCGTCCTGCAGTGGCCGCAGCGGCCGACGCGGTCGTCGTCGACGTTCTGAATTGCCGACGATGATCCGCCGCAGGCTCTTCTCGAAGCGACGCCGCGCGAGCGACACCGGCGCGTTCGGCGCCTCCGAGCTCCGCAACCCCGAGCGCGAGCTCGTTCGCTTCCGCCGCCGGCTCGCGGTCGCGGGCAGCGCGGTGCTCGTCGCGTTCGCGGCGCTCGTCGGACGCTTCGTCTACCTGCAGGTCGCGCAGCACGGCCACTTCAGCACGCTCGCGGAGACCAACCGGATCGCGATCGTCCCGATCGCGCCCAACCGCGGCGTGATCACCGATCGAAACGGCGTCGTCCTCGCGCAGAGCTACTCGGCCTACACGCTCGAGATCCAGCCTACGCGCGTGCGCGACCTCGAGGCCACGATCGACGCGCTCGCCGGCGTCGTCGACATCACGCCGCGCGACCGGAGGCGCTTCCGGAAGCTCATGGAGGAGTCGAAGAACTTCGAGAGCCTGCCGATCCGCACCAAGCTCACCGACGACGAGGTGGCGCGCTTCGCGGCCAACCGCTACCGCTTTCCCGGCGTCGAGATCAAGGCGCGCCTGTTCCGCAACTACCCGTTCGGCGCGGTGGCGTCGCACGTGATCGGCTACATCGGCCGCATCACCGAGCGCGACCTCGCGCGCATCGCATCGTGGGAGGAGGGCGCCGACTACAAGGGCACCGACACGATCGGCAAGGTCGGCGTCGAGCTCACCTACGAGCGCGAGCTGCACGGAACGACCGGCGTCGAGGAGGTCGAGGTCGACGCCGGCGGGCGCGCGGTACGCACGCTGTCGCGCACGCCGCCGGTGTCCGGCAACAACCTGCGGCTGTCGATCGACATCAACCTGCAGGCGGCGGCGGAGGCGGCGTTCGGCGACCGGCGGGGGGCGCTCGTCGCGATCGAGCCCGCGACCGGCGACGTGCTCGCATTCGTGTCGAGGCCCGGCTACGACCCGAACCTGTTCGTCGACGGCATCGACTCGGCGTCGTGGCAGGAGCTGAACGAGTCGCCCGACAAGCCGCTGCTCAACCGTCCGCTGCGCGGCGCCTATCCGCCCGGATCGACGATCAAGCCGTTCCTCGCGCTCGGCGCGCTCGCTTCGGGCAAGCGTACGCCGACGCAGGCGTTCGCCGACCCCGGCTACTTCCAGCTTGCCGGCGCGGCGCACCGCTTCCGCGACGACAAGAAGGGCGGCCACGGCACGGTCGACATGACGAAGGCGATCGTCGTGTCGTGCGACACGTACTTCTACCTGCTCGCGAACGACACCGACATCGACGACACCTGGCGTTTCATGTCGTCGATGGGCTTCGGCCGGCCGACGGGCATCGACATCGAAGGCGAGCTCCCGGGCGTGCTGCCGTCGCGCGAATGGAAGCGCCAGCGCTTCTCGGGTGCGCAGTACCGCGAGGAGCACCGCAAGTGGTACCTCGGCGACTCGATCTCGGCGGGCATCGGGCAGGGCTACACGGCGTTCACGCCGGTCCAGCTCGCGCACGCGACCGCGACGATCGCGAACGACGGCGTCGCGTTCCGACCCCACCTCGTCCAGCGCATCGAGGATGCCCGCACGCGCGAGTCGCGCGCGATCGTGCGCGAGCCCGCCTACCGGCTCGCGGTGAAGCCGGAGCACCTCGAGGTGATCCGCAACGCGCTCGTGCAGGTCAACCGGGAGGGCACGAGCGCCGCGGCGTTCAGGGGCGCGGCCTACGTCTCGGGCGGCAAGACCGGCACCGCGCAGGTGTTCTCGCTCAAGGGCGAGGAGTACAAGGCGCACAAGGTCGACGAGCGGTTGCGCGACCACGCGTGGTACGTCGCCTACGCGCCCGCGGAGAAGCCCGCCATCGCGCTCGCCGTGCTCGTCGAGAACGGCGGCTTCGGCGCGCAGGCGGCGGCGCCGATCGCGCGCCAGGTGCTCGACTACTACCTGCTGGGCCTCAAGGCCGCCGGTCCGGCGCCGCTCCACGAGGGACCCGCCCCCGACGCCGACGATACGAGCGACTGATGACTGCGCTGCGCATCGGCGACGTGCTCGCGCGCCTCTGGGAGGTGCTGGTCCGGCGCATCGACCGCCCGCTGTTCGCGATCGCGATGACGATCGTGGGCGTCGGCTTCGTCACGCTTTTCTCCGCCGCCGACCAGAGCGTCGCGCGCCTGACGAACCAGGCGGTGAGCCTCGGCGTGGCGCTCGTCGCGATGTGGCTGATCGCGAACGTGCCGCCGCAGACGCTCTCCCGCGTCGCGCTGCCTCTCTACGCTGCAGGCGTCGTGATGCTCGTGGGCGTCGCGCTGTTCGGCGTCGTCGTCAACGGTTCGCGTCGCTGGCTCGACCTGGGCCTCGTGCGCTTCCAGCCTTCCGAGCTCATGAAGATCGCGCTGCCGCTGATGCTCGCCTGGTACTTCCAGAAGCGCGAGGGGAGGATCGGCTGGGCGGACTTCGCGTTCGCCGCGATGCTGATCGCCGTGCCTGCCGGGCTCGTCAAACGCCAGCCGGATCTCGGCACGGGGCTGCTGCTCACCGCGTCGGGGTTCTACGTGCTGTTCCTGGCGGGACTGTCGTGGAAGGTGATCGTCGGCCTCGCCGCGGTCGGCGCCGCCGCGGGCCCGTTCCTGTGGACGCAGCTCCACGACTACCAGCGCCAGCGCGTTCTCACGTTCCTCGATCCGTCGACGGATCCGCTGGGCGCGGGCTACCACACGACGCAGGCGTCGATCGCGATCGGCTCGGGCGGCATCGTCGGCAAGGGGTGGCTCAACGGAACGCAGGCGCACCTCGACTTCCTGCCCGAGAAGCACACCGACTTCATCTTCGCGGTGTTCGGCGAGGAGTTCGGGCTCATCGGCAACGTGCTGCTGGTGATCCTCTACCTGGTGCTGATCGCGCGCGCGATGGTGATCGCGTCGAACGCGTCGACGCTGTTCGCGCGGCTCATCGCCGGCGCCGTGACGCTGATGCTGTTCACCTACGCGTTCGTCAACATGGGGATGGTGAGCGGCATCCTGCCGGTGGTGGGCGTGCCGCTGCCGTTCGTGTCGTACGGCGGCACCGCGATGGTGTCGCTGTTCATCGGGATCGGCATCCTGATGAGCGTGCAGGCGCACCGGAAGCTCGTGACGACGTAGGCCGAACGCCGTCGGGCTTGTGTGTGACGCCTCGCGTCCGACTCCGGTGACGCCGGCCTCGCCAGCACCGCCGCCGATCGCGCGGCCGGGGCGATGCCGCCCCGGCTCGCCGGCGCGGTGGCGGTCACAGGCAGACCGCGACGTGGCGCGGTCCGTACCCTTCGGGGATCCAGCCGCGGGCGAGCATCTGGTCGCGATGGAGTGCCGACGTCACGAGCCGGTGGCGCGGCGGATCGACGCCTCCGTCCCAGAACCGGAGGACCTCGCTGGTCCGATAGCTCCGGACCGAGCCGTCGGCGAGCTCGGCTGCTACGACGGGGCAATCGCCGGTGACCGGGTCGGGCTCCGCGACGTGGAAGATCGATTCGCTCTCGAGTGTCGCGCCGGCGGCGCGCAGTGCCTCGCATTCGCCCACGGAGGCGGTGTAGAAGTGCGCGAACCCGTGCGTGCCGGTGAGCAGCAGCCGGCACACCGGGACGGTTCGCGCATCGGCCGACGCGGCATCGACGCCCGGCATCGGACGCACGAAGGCGTACACGCCGTTGTACGTGCTGCTCCAGCCCGGAATTCGGCCGGTCTCCAGCGCGACGATCTCGTCGGCGCGCGAGGTCCGGAAATAGCTGCCGGAGACCTCGTGCACGAACTCCGACAACAGGACCCGCGGAGCGTCCACCGGGACCGGCGAGGTCGTCTGCGTGCGGAACACCGCGGGCACGGCGCCCTCCCCGCGGTCGAGCATCGTGCGTCCGTCGTCGGGCAGCACCGGGTAGGTCCATGCGTCGGCCACGCCGTCGGGGCCGACGAGCTCGATCGTCCCCCCGCCGGTCGGGAGGAACCGCCCATCGGCCACCGCGTCGGCCACCGTGTCGCCGTAGGGTACGAAGTCGCAGGAGATCTGGCACAGTCCGTCGACGGCGATCGTGTACGTGGTCTGCGTCGGCGGCGCGAAGACGGGCGCGAGGGGAAGGCCTGCGTACACGCTGCCGTTCGCGTCCCGCACCCGCAGCGACGTGACCGCCGCCGGAACGGTTCCGGGGACGTCGAGGAGCCTGAGCTCCACGAACTGCGTCAGGCCGTCCTGGGTAGAGAAGATTCTCGCGATCCGGACAACCTGGGCGGCGAAGGCGGAGGGCGCGACTGCGAGCAGAAGCAGGAGCGCGAGCTGACGGACGACGTTCGACGATCGCATGGGACCTCCGACGTGAACCGATGCATCGGGGAGCCCACGCTACGCCCATGGCGGGCGCCGCGGCCAGCGGAATGCGACGGATGAGGGACGGCGGACACGAATTCGCCCGCCGCGCGCACGAATCGGGAGCGGGCGGGGTTACATCGCGCGGAACAGCGGCGCGTACGGGTCGCTCACCGGCAGAGACTCCGGGCGGCTGCGCAGGCGCAGCGTGAGCCGGCCTCGCAGGTCGCGGCGCACACCCGCGACCTCGCCCATGTTCACGATGATCGAGCGGTGCACCTGCCGGAACCGGTCGGGGTCGAGCTCG
>JAKLIE010000067.1 GCA_022709775.1 Pseudomonadota bacterium | reverse complement strand
CTCTCGACCAGCGCAAGCAGCACCTCGGGGTTGATGCGCTCCAGCCCTTCGACCCGGATCTCGTCGACGGTGCCCAGCGCCTTGCGCTCGGCGATCTGGGTCGCGCGCAGCGCCGCGAACTGCTCCGGCGGCAGGCTGTAGCGCTTCAGCGAATCGGCCATCGCGCGCGTCGCCCGTTCGCCGATCCTGATGGCATCCGCCGCGCGCTCGAACGTTGCCGCGGAGATGTCGCCCAGATCCGGCGCGATGAGCACGTCCCGGTTGCCGAGGCTCTTCAGTTGATCGTCGACCGTCTGCTTGCCGAGGAAGTTGATGAGCTGCCCGACGACGCTCAGCGCCGACGTGATGTCCTGACGCTTCAGCGGCGGCGTGGAGATGTTGACCGCGATCACGACGTCGGCGCACAGCCTGCGCGCCTCGTTGATCGGAAGGTTGTTGGCGATGCCGCCGTCCACCAGCAGCCGGCCGTCCATCTCCACCGGCGCGATCGCCCCGGGGACGGACATGCTGGCACGCATCGCCTGCGCGACGCTGCCGCGGTCGAGCACGACCGATTCGCCGGTCTCGATGTCCGTCGCCATGGCCCGGAACGGGATCGGCAGCTTGTCGAAATCGGTGACGCCGATCGCCGGCGCCGCGAGCTCGCGGAAGAACGACTCGATCGAGACGCCCGCGATGGCGCCCTTCGGCAACGCCAGGCCGCCGTCCTTCACGCCGAACTCCGGCGCGAGCAGCGTCTTGTAGTCGTCGATCTTGCGCCGGACGGCGATCTCTTCGCGCTCGGGGCGATCCCGGAAGATGGAGTCCCAGTCGGCCGCCAGGACGACCTTCTCCATCTCCTCCGGGGTCGTTCCGGCGGCGAAGGTCGCACCGACGATCGCGCCCATGCTCGTGCCGGTCACGCAGTGGATCGGCACCCGCATCTCGTCGAGGACCTTCAGCACGCCGACATGCGCGAGGCCGCGCGCTCCGCCGCCGGACAGCGCGAGCCCGATGCGCGGACTCGTCGGGGGCGCTGCAGTCGGTTTCGTCTGCGCAGGTACGCCGGGGGAGTGCGAGGCCAGCAACACGAGTGCCGCCAAGACGGTGAGAGATCGGCGGGTGAATCGCGGCGAGGTATTCATGGCATCCAGGGATCCGGTGGGTCAGTCCTTCGGCGTTCCTTCGACCAGGTCTGCCGGCCATGCTGCCCGCCGGTACGAAGCCAGCCCTTGTGTTGTGTCAATGCCGGTCGGTGCCGGGACCGGCAGGTGCATAGGCCGGGCGCACCGGCTTCGGACCGTCGGGAGTTCGACGACCGCCCCGGAGCTTCGTGCCCCGTGTTCGCTTCGGTCCGGAGTTGCCGGTCGATCGGGACGGCGGCGAAAGGAGGGTGCAGGGCGGGCGCGGCAGCGCGGCGACCGCACTCGACACGGCGGTGGCTCGGCACGGGGGCGTCGCCTAGTACCCCGCCGCCTGCCCGTCGCGTCGCGGATCCGACGCGGCGAGGAAGCCCCCGTCGATCTTCACGACGAACTGGCCGGCGCCGAAGTCGAAGTAGCTGTCCGACGACGCGACGACGCGGTGGCCGAGCGCCGCGAGCCCCGCGCGCACGTCGGCCGGGATCGTGGGCTCGAGGTCCAGCGTGCCGTCGCGGTTCCACCGCCAGCGCGGCGCGTCGAGCGCGGCCTGTGCGTTCCTGCCGTGGTCGAGCATCCGCAGGAGCGTCTGCACGTGCCCCTGCGGCTGGATCGGGCCGCCCATCACGCCGAACGCGGCGAGCGGCCCGCCTCCGCGCGTGAGGAAGCCCGGGATGATCGTGTGGAAAGGACGCTTGCCTCCCTCCAGCGCGTTGGGGTGCGAAGGATCGAGCGAGAAGCCCGCGCCGCGGTTCTGCAGGCTGATGCCCGTGCCCGGCACGACGACGCCCGAGCCGAAGCCCATGTAGTTCGACTGGATCAGCGAGACCATCTGCCCTTGCGCGTCGCCGGCCGCGAGGTAGACGGTGCCGCCGGCCGGCGGCGAGCCCGGGCCGAAGTCCTGCGCGCGGCGCGCGTCGATCAGGCGCGCGCGCGAGGCGAGGTACGCGCGGTCGAGCATCGCTTCGGGAGCGACGCGCATGTGCGCTCGATCGGCGACGTGGCGGTACGTGTCGGCGAACGCGAGCTTCATCGCCTCGATCGCGCGGTGCTGGGCGAGGAGCGAGTCGGGCGACTCGCGGTCGGCGTCGAACGACTCGAGGATCCCGAGCGCGATCAGCGCCGCGATGCCTTGCCCGTTCGGCGGGATCTCGTGGACGGTCGTGCCGCGGTAGTCGAAGCCGAGCGGCGTAACCCAGTCGCATTCGTGGCGCGCGAAGTCGCCGGCCGTGTGCGGCGCGCGGTGGCGCTTCGCGTCGTCGACCATCGCGCGCGCGAGGTCGCCTCGGTAGAACGCCTCGCCGCCGGTGGCGGCGATCGCTTCCAGCGTTCGCGCCATCGACGGGCACGAGAACGTCTCGCCCGCGCGCGGACTGCGCCCGCCGGGCAGGAAGTGCTCGGCGTAGCCCAGGTCGTGCGGCAGGATCGCCGCGGCGCGCTGCCACTGCGCGGCGATCACCGGCGAGACGAGCCAGCCGTCGCGCGCGTAGCGGACCGCGGGCTCGAACAGATCGGCGAAGGGCAGCCGGCCGTAGCGCTTCGACAGCGCGACCCACCCGGACACCGCGCCGGGAATCGTCACCGCCTCCCAGCCACGCTGCGGCATCCCGGCGCTTCCCGCGTAACGCGACGCGGTCGCCGCCGCCGGCGCGCGTCCGGATGCGTTGAGGCCGGCGAGCCCGCTGCCGTCCCAGACGATGGCGAACAGGTCGGAGCCGATCCCGTTGGACACGGGCTCGACGACCGTGAGCGTGATCGCCGTCGCGATCGCCGCGTCGACCGCACTGCCGCCGCGCGCGAGCATCGCGAGCCCCGCCTGCGTCGCGAGGGGCTGGCTCGTCGCGACGACGTTCCGCGCGAGGACCGGCTGCCGGCGCGACGGGTAGGGAAGCGACCAGTCGTGCGCGGTCATGCCGGAAGTCCTACGCCGCCTCCTCGTGGAACGCCTCCTCGCGCGTCTTGCGCACGGCGGGCAGCACGATGATCAGCAGGAGCAGGCCGGCGGCGACGAGCATCCCGAGCGACAGCGGACGCGTGAAGAACACGGTCGGGTCGCCGCGCGAGAGCAGCAGCGCCCGCCGCAGATTCTCCTCCATCAGCGGACCGAGGATGAATCCGAGCAGGAGCGGCGCGGGCTCGCACTCGAGCTTGACGAACACCCAGCCCAGCACGCCGAAGAGGGCGGTCATCAGCACGTCGAACACGTTGTTCTGCAGGCTGTAGACGCCGATGCAGCAGAACAGCAGGATCGCCGGGTAGAGGAGCCGGTACGGGACCTTGAGGAGCTGCACCCAGATCCCGATCATCGGCAGGTTCAGGACGACGAGCATCACGTTGCCTATCCACATCGACGCGATCAGCCCCCAGAAGAGCTGCGGGTTGCTCGTCATCACCTGCGGGCCCGGCTGGATGCTGTGGATCGTCATCGCGCCGACCATGAGCGCCATCACCGCGTTGGGCGGGATGCCGAGCGTGAGCAGCGGGATGAACGACGTCTGCGCGCCGGCGTTGTTCGCGCTCTCCGGCCCGGCGACGCCCTGAATCGCTCCCTTGCCGAACCGCGACGGGTCCTTCGCGATCTTCTTCTCGAGCGTGTAGGCCGCGAACGCCGAGAGCATCGCGCCGCCTCCGGGCAGGATCCCCAGGACCGAGCCGATGCCCGTGCCGCGCAGGATCGCCGGCAGCGCCTCCTTGAACTCGCTCCACTTGAGCCAGAGCCCCGACACGTTGTCGGTGAAGACCTCGCGGTGCTCCTTCTGTTCGAGGT
The DNA here is from genome assembly GCA_022709775.1 of Pseudomonadota bacterium. The sequence goes on along the minus strand of JAKLIE010000067.1, from coordinate 3,862 downwards.
TGACGATGATCTCGGCGAAGCCGAACAGCCCCATCGCCACGACGACGAAACCGATGCCGTCGGACAGTTCGGCGACGCCGAACGAGAAGCGCTGGAGGCCGGAGTTCACGTCGGTGCCGATGATGCCCAGTAGCAGGCCCAGCACGATCATCGCGATCGCCTTCAGCAACGAGCCGCTCGCGAGCACGACCGCCGCGAGCAGGCCCAGGACCATCAGCGAGAAGTACTCGGCCGGGCCGAACTTCAGCGCGAACTCGGCGAGCGGCGGCGCGAACGCCGCGACGACCAGCGTCGCGAACGTTCCGGCGATGAACGAGCCCAGCGCCGCGACCGACAGCGCCTTCCCCGCCTTCCCGCGCCGCGCCATCTGGTAGCCGTCGATGCACGTCACGACCGACGACGATTCGCCCGGCAGGTTCACGAGGATGGCGGTCGTCGATCCGCCGTACTGTGCCCCGTAGTAGATGCCGGCGAGCATGATCAGCGCGGACACCGGCGGCAGCGCGTAGGTGATCGGGAGCAGCATCGCGATCGTCGGCACCGGTCCGATGCCCGGCAGCACGCCGATCAGCGTGCCGAGAAGCACGCCCACGAAGCAGTAGAAGAGGTTCTGGAACGTGAACGCCACGCCCAGGCCGAGAGCGAGGTTGGAGAGGAGGTCCATCGGTCAGCTCCTGCCGAGGAACGGGGGCAGGATCGGCAGCTGCAGGTTGAGCCCGTAGCCGAATGCCGCGACGACGAAGGCCGCGAGGACCACCGACGCGACGAGCGCCTCCTTCCATCGGAACTCGTGGCTCGCCGTGCTCGACACGACGATGAGCAGGATCGTCGCGAGGACGAGGCCCATAGGGATGACGGCGAGGCCGAACACGACGACGCTGGCCAGCACGACGAACACGGGCTTGAGCGTGGGAATCGTGATCGCCGGGCCGGTCGTGCGCAGACTCTTGAGGATCAGCACGGCGCCCATCGCGATCAGGATGAGACCCAGCGCGCGCGGGAAGTAACCCGGGCCCATACGGGCGGCCGTGCCCACCGGGTACGAGGCTCCGAGGATGACGGCAGCGAGGCCGAAGCCCGCGAACAGACACCCCGATCCGAAGTCCTTCGGGTTGCGAATCAGCGACATTTCCCCTCCGGGCGGCGCCGAACGTCGCCTCACACTCCCGGGAGGCTTTCGCCGCGAAGCGCGAACGATACCACGACGTGCCGATGTCGCGGCATCCGCGCCGGCACGGGCGGAGCGGGGCCCGGAAAGACGAAGGGCAGGCTCGAGGCCTGCCCTTCGTCGCGAGCGGGATGCCGGCGTCGATCAGAGTCCGTTCTTCGCGCGGAGGTCGCGGAAGTACTTGTCGAGGCTCTGCGCCTGCAGGCGCTGCGCGAGCTGCGGCTTCACTTCCTCGAACGACGGCACCTTCGCCTCGCGGACGTCCTCGACCAGGATCACGTGCCAGCCGAACTGCGTCTGCACGGGCTGCGGAGTGAACTTGCCCTTCTCGGCCTTGACCATCGCGTCCGAGAACGGCTTGACGAAGTTCGCCGGCGCGTTCCAGTCGAGGTCGCCGCCGCGCTCCTTCGAGCCCGGGTCCTTCGAACGGGCCTTGGCGAGGTCCGCGAACTTCCCGCCCTTCTGGAGCTCGGTGATCACGTCCTTCGCCTCGGCCTCCGTGTCGACCAGGATGTGCGCGACCTTGTACTCGCGGTCGCCGATCTGGGCCTTGATGCCGTCGTACTCCTTGCGCAGTGCCGCGTCCGGGACCGGGTTGTTCTTGATCCAGTCGGCGACGTACGCGCGCACCAGCACCGTCTGCGACGCGAGCTCCATCTGCGACTTGACGTCGGCGTTCTTGTCCATGCCCTTCTTGCGGGCCTCGCGCGAGAGCAGCTCGCGCGTGTTGAGCTCCTCGCGGACCGCGGCGCGAAGCTCCGGCGTGTCCTGCTGGCCCTGCGCCGTCCGGTCCTTCAGCACGATGTCGAACTGCGACTGCGGGTAGAGCGCCTTGCCTTCGGCGGCCTTGGGGGCGGGGGCCGCCTTGGGAGCGGCCGGCGCCTGGGCGAAGGCGGCGGGGAGCGCGAGCGCGGCCATGACGGCGAGCGCGATCGTGGTACGGGTCATCGAACGGTCCTTTCGTGGGAGGAGAAATACTCGTCTGGGGTGTGCGCGCGGATCGCCAGCGCGTGCACCGGATGGGGGATCAGGTCGGAAACCCGGTCGAGCACTGCGCGGTGACGGGCAAGGCGCGCGACCCCGGCGAACCGCTCTGACACGATCGTGACGGAAAAGTGCCCGGCGCCGCCCGCCGCGCCGGCGTGGCCCGCGTGGGCCGCGCTGTCGTCCTCGAGCGCCACGTGCACCGGATCGAGCGCGGCAAGGCGCTCGACGATCAGGTCGCCGAGGTCCGTCACGGCCTCGGGGCCTCCTCGCCGGGGTCCTGCATGTGCCGGGAGAGCCACAACCCTTGCCCGACCGCGAATACGAGGACGAGCCCGATGCCGCCCCACACCTTGAAGTTCACCCAGGTGTCCGTCGGGAAGTGGAAGGCGACGTACCAGTTGGCCACCGCCATCGCGGCGAAGAACGCCACCCACGACCAGGTGACGGTCGACCAGACGGGCGGCGGCAGCGTCACGTCGCGCAGGAGCCCGGCGATCAGGTCGCGCCCGAACGCGAGCTTGCCCAGCGCCAGCACCGTGCCGAAGAGCGCGTAGAGGACGGTGGGCTTCCACTTGATGAACGTCTCGTCCTGCAGCGCGAGCGTCGCGCCGCCGAAGACGACGATGATCGCGAACGAGAGCCAGTGGACGGCCGAGATCCTGCGGCGCCAGGCGAAATAGGCGATCTGCGCGACCGAGGCGACGATCGCGACCGCGGTGGCGGCATAGATCCCCTGCCACTTGTAAGCGACGAAGAACAGGATCAGCGGGAAGTAGTCTGCGACGAGCTGCATGGCGTCCGGGGCGCCCGCGAGGCGGGCATCGCCCCGTCAGGCGAATCGAACATTATAGCCCGGACGCGGGGAGGGGGTCGCGCACCCCCGTTCGGGCGGCAATGCGGACCCCGGACGCCCGTCCGAGCAGGCGCGCGAATCGTTTCCAGTCGAAGGCCGGGCCCGGGTCGGTCTTGCGGCCCGGGGCGACGTCGCTGTGGCCGGCGACGTCCGCGATCGGCCAGCGCTCCGCGAGCCGGCGGACGAGAACGGCGAGCCTCGCGTACTGCTTCGCCGTGTAGGGCCGGGCGTCGGTGCCCTCGAGCTCGATCCCGATCGAGAAGTCGTTGCAGCGCTCGCGACCCTTCCATCGCGACGCGCCCGCATGCCAGGCGCGGTCGCCGCACGCGACGAACTGGACGAGCGCCCCGTCGCGCCGGATCAGGAAATGCGCGGACACGCGCAATCCCGCGAGGGTGCGGAAGTACGGATGCGCGGCGGGATCGAGCCGGTTGGTGAAGAGCCGGAGGATCGCATCGCCGCCGAACCGTCCCGGCGGAAGCGAGATGCCGTGGACGACGACGAGCGTGACCTCGATGTCTTCCGGGCGCCGGTCCGCATTCGGGGAGCGGACGCGACGGATGCCGGCGAGCCAGCCGCGCCGGTCGAAGTGGGCGGCGAGCTGCGCCCGTCCTCGCGCCGGGCGGGTCACGGTGCGCTCCGACCGCCGAGCCGGCCGGGAACGGAATTCGCGCGCCCGGTCCGCCGGTGCGACAATCGCGGCGTGGAACTCATCTACGGACTTCCCGCGCTCGCCGCACTCATCGTGGGATTCATCGCGGTCCGGCGCGTGATCCTGCGCCGCAGGCGCAGCCTCCAGGCATACACGCGCACGCGCGACGAGCGCCTGCGCAAGTCGAAGCCGAAGGACCGCC
>JAKLIE010000066.1 GCA_022709775.1 Pseudomonadota bacterium | reverse complement strand
GTTCACCGGCTGCGGGCACCAGACGCTTCCGACCCTGCTCGAGATGGTTCGCAGGATGTCGCCCGACCCGATCTACGCGATCGGCGGAGGCTTCCATCTGCCGCTCTCGGAAGGTCGCCTGAAGGGCCCCGGCGTCGACCTCCAGACGATCCTCGGGACGGGCAAGCTGCCGTGGCAGCGGATCGACGAGGCCGACGTCGAGACGACGGCCCGAGCGATCCGAGACGCGAAGCCGAAGCGGCTGCTTCTGTCGGCCCACGACACGTGTGACGAGGCGCTTCGCCGCCTCGGGGCGGCCACCCCGTGCGATGCTCTGGTGATCGAGGCGGGCGGTGTCTATCGCCTGTAGGCGCGCGGGCGCCGGGGGCAGGAGGGCAAACATGGCGAACGAGAGGGCGAAGGAGCCGAAGGCGTCTCGGCGAGAGCCCGTCGCGCGGCGGGCCGACTTCGGCGGCGCCGTCGATGCGTTCTTCGAGCGTCAGCCGCCCGAGCTCCGCGCCGTGCTCGACGAACTTCGTGGGTTGATCGAGCGGGTGGCGCCCGACGCCACGGCGTCGCTCAAGTGGGGCATGCCCTGGTTCTCGGTCGATGGAGAGATGATGTGCTCCCTCACGGCGCACAAGGCGCACGTGAACCTCATCCTGGTCGGCCCGCCCGACGCGTTTCCCGACCCAGACGGCCTCTTACGCGGAGAAGGGAACGGCGGGCGCCATCTGCAGATTCGGTCGGGAGCCGAGCTTCCCCGCGCGGCGATCCTCGCCTGGCTCGAGACGGCGGCCGAGAACGCGCGCTCGAAGGCCGCGCGGTAGGCGGGCTGCGCGCACTCGCAGGCGAACTCAGCCGATGGCGCCGAAGTCGATCTCGTCGGCGCGGAGAGCGCGGCTCACTCGTCCTGGATACGTGACGAAGGCCATGACGACGTTGAGGTCACGAATGACATCCTCGGCTTCGAGCTTCGTCCCATCGCGGAGTTCGATCGTGTCGGTGGTGTGCGCGTCCTTGACCAGTGTCAGGTCGTAGCCGCGGTCGAGCGCGCCGTAGGCGGTCGCCCGAATGCACCAGCCGGTGGACGCGCCGGCGAGGACGACGTGCGACGCGCCGAACTTGGCCAGCTCTTGCTCGAGCGGCGTGTCCTCGAAGGCCGAGTTGTAGTGCTTCTCGAGGAGCAGCTCGCCCTGCGCGGGGACAAGCTCGGGCACCCACTGCCACTCGGGACTGCCGTGCGGCAACTCCTCCCCCGCGTGCTGGACCCAGACGACGGGCACGCGATGGGCGCGTGCCCGCTCGACGACGCGCGCCACGTTCTGGACGATCCGAACTACATCCCACGCGTCGCGCACGACGCCCACCTGTACGTCCACGACCAACAGGGCTGCCCGGCTGCCCGCACGCACGGTTGCCACGACGACCGCCTCCCTCGCGGCCGCAGCGCGCCGCGGCCGCCACTTCTCCGCGAATCGTAGCCGACCGACGCGGCGGCGGCCCGATCAGTCGCGACACTCTCGGCAGGTGAATCCCCTCCAGCCAGGGAGCCCGGCCGCTTGTTTGATCCAGCTCTCGAGGAGTCTCTCGTCGAGCGGGTCACCTTCGTAGAGGTGGACATACCGCGTGCCCTCGCCTTTCGACGCCACGGGGGGAAGGGGCGAGAGGGACGCGCCGGCGAAGAACGCGACCTTGACGTACTTCGTGACGCAGTGGACGTTCAGGAACCAGCCGTGCCGATCGGTGCCGTAGAAGGGCGAGTTCCAGCGCACGGCCTTGCGGACGCCGGGCACGGTGCGAACGATGAGCGCGTCGAGCCGGCGCCCGATGTCGCGCTTCCAACCCGGCATCGCATCGATGTACGCCTGCACAGGCCTGTCGCCGTCGGCCTTCGCGATCTGGGGGTTGCCTCCCGCGAGGAGCAGAGGCCTGCTGGCGGCCCGGCTCGCTTTGGACTCTCTTCTCGGGTTCTCGGCCATGCTCCACTTTCCAGCTCGCGCGCGCTTCGCCTCGTTCTCGTCGATGCGGGCCTTGACGAGCCTGCGCACGAGCGCGGCGGGGAGCGGCGCCTCGGGTTGGAAACGAATCGTCCCCTTGCTCGTGCGGAACTGGGCCAGCTCCTCGCGATGGTCGTCGATCGTCTTCGCGCTCATTGGGTAGAACGTGCAGTGCCGCGCGGCGGCGCCGAACGCCACGAGAGGGCGGCCGCGGAGCCGGAACGCGGGGAGGCCGTAGGCGATGTACTCCGTGGCGTCGGGGGCCGCGCGATGGATGAGTTGGCGGAGCCGCGCGAGCGCCCTTCGCTGCGCCTCCGGAAGCCGGTTCAGGTACGCATCGATGGACGCGGGCTTCGCGGGGGCTTCGGCTGGGGCGAGGTCGAAGCGAAGGATCGGTCGAGAGGGCGCGTTCCGGGCAACGACGCGGAAGCCGGCGCGCGCGAACGTGGACGCGTAGCCCGTGAACGACGCGCTGGGCGAGACTTCTCCGTCGAGCGGATACGCCTCGACGGCCGGCGCTCCCGCGCGTTTGGCGACGGCGAGCGCTGCGGTGATGAGCTTGCCGGTGACCCCGCGCCGCCGGTAGCCCTTGCGCACGTAGAAGCACGAGATAGCCCAGACGGGGAGGTCGTCAACGCGCCGGAGGCGTCGGTCGCGCTCGAGGTGCGGCAGGGCGTCGCGAGGGGTGATCTGGCACCAACCCACCGGAACGTCGCCGGCGAAGGCGAGCAGGCCGGGCGGCGGCCCCTCTTCGACGATCGCTTCCAGGGCGGCGCGGTTCGCCGTCCCCGGACGCTTGCGATAAGCCGGTCCCATGCGCCAGTACATGCACCAGCAGCGCGTGCACGTGCTGCTGTCCCGAAAGAGGTCCTCAAGGGCCGGCCAGAGGTCGGCGGTCACGGGACGGATCTCTAGCTCCATGCGCCTCCCGGCCGACATCGTAGTGGAACGCGCTGTGGCGAGACGAGCGCGCCCGGCGCGGGGATCCCTTGGGCGACCGCGGGAGCCGGCGAGGGCCGGGCCGATGGACGATTGGCGATGCAAAGGCGCCGGCTCTACCATGCCGTGTCGAAGCGAGGCCGCGGCGCGGGGCCGCGGGCGGCCTCCGCGGCCGAGGAGGGGGAGATGCGCGACAAGTCGATCGTGATCATCGGGGCGGGGATGGGCGGACTGGCGGCAGGCATCCACGCTCAAGCGAACGGGTACAAGACATCGATCTACGAGGCGCACGTCGTGCCGGGCGGCCAGGCGGCGACCTGGAAGCGGTCGGGGTACGTGTTCGACGGCTGCATCCACCACCTATTCGGGTGCCGCACCGGCACCCGGCTGAACGACCTGTGGCGCGAGCTCGGCGTCATGCCGCGGCCTCTCGCGCCGACCGCGGAGTGCGTGGCGGTTCAGGGCGCGGACGGCAGGCTGTTCGTCGACTACTACGACCCGGATCGGCTCCGCGAGCACCTGCACGCGCTCTCGCCCGCGGACCGGCGCGCGAGCGACGACTACGTCCGCGCGACGGAGCTGTGCGCGCGGCACGATCTCTTCGGCGAGATGATCTTCGGCAAGAAGCGGCGCGTCCTCGGGATGATTCCGACGCTCGTCGCGCTGCGGCCGTGGCTCTCGTCATCCATGGCCGACGTGGGAGCGCGGTTCAAGGATCCCCTGCTGCGCGGCGGCCTTCCGCTCACCGTGTACTCGATGCCGACGAACCCCGCCATCCTTCACCTGTTCATGCACGCGTACGGGATGCATGGCGACATCGCGTGGCCGATCGGCGGCGCGGCGGGCCTCGCGCGTTCGATGGCCGAGCGGTACACGGCCCTCGGCGGTCAGCTTCACCTCGGGCAGCGCGTGACGGAGATCCTGACGCGCGACGGGAAGGCGGTCGGCATCAAGCTCCAGGACGGCGCCGTCGTCGAGGCCGACGTGGTGGTCTCGAACGCGGACGGGCGCGCGACGATCATGGATCTCCTCGGCGGTCGCTTCATCGACGACAAGATTCGCGCTTACTGCGAGCGCGGCCCGGCGTCGGACGAGACGAACTGGGCCGTGCACGTCTTCCTCGGCGTGAACCGCGATCTCTCGAAGGAACCCTCGTCGCTCGTCTTGCTCCTCGAGAACCCCGTCGAGATCGCCGGACACAGTTGCCACAGCCTCGAGATGCAGATCTACGGGATGGATCCGACGATGGCGCCGCGAGGCAAGGGGGTCATCAAGGTCGAGCTCTTCTCGCGATGGTCGCTCTGGGAGGAACTCGCGAAGGATCGACGTCGCTACGAGGACGAGAAGGCCAAGGTTGCGGAGACCGTCATCGGACTCCTCGAAAAGCGCTGGCCCGGCCTACGCGGCGACGTCGAGACGATCGACGTGCCGACGCTCCTCACGTGGAAGCGGTACATGGGCGGCGACCGAGGCTTCGTCAACATGCCGACGAAGACGCCGAGCTTCTTCGCGAGCATGGTCTCGGGTCGGCTCGACAGCCGCCTTCCCGGGCTCGCGAACTTCCACATGGTCGGGGCCTGGGCGACCTCGGGCGGCGCCTTGTTCCTCAACGCGCTGTCGGGTCGAAAGGTGATCCGCGAGATCTGCCGGGCCGACGGCCGTCGGTTCGCGCCGCCGGCGTAAGGCGGAGGCCGCGTGGCGGAGTCGGTGCGGGCCGCGGGCGATGGGAGCATGCGGCCCGCCGGCCCACGCGCTACGAGACGCGCGGCAAGCAGCGCGCGAGCGTCCTGCAGCAACGGGCGGCCAGGGGGCATCGTGCGGCGAACCCGACTGGCTCAGGCTCCACGTCGCGCTATACTGCGCCCGGGAGGTGCGATGACTCAGGTTGACCACTCCGTGGGTCACCCGCGCGTCCTCGTCATCGGCTACAGCGGCGCCAACAACACGGGCGCCGAGGCGCTCCTGCTCGCCGACATGGAGGACCTGCGCGCCGTGCTCGGGCCGGACGCGACGGTCACGGTGCCGTCGCTCAACGTCCGAAACCTACGCCGCTACCTGGCTGAGGGACCGGGTCTCTCGATTGTTCGCATCCCGTCGGTCTTCTTCTTCAGGGTGTGGCGGCTGATGAAAGCGCACGATGCGCTCGTCCTGGTCGAGGGCAGCACGTTCATGGACACGTGGGGCTCCGCGCTTCTCTGGTACTTCCTCTGGGCGGCGTGGTGCGCTCGGCGACAGGGGAAGCCGTGCCTCGCGTACGCCGTCGATGCCGGCGACTTGTGCCGGAGGAATCGCGCGTTGACGCGACGGGTCGCGAGCGGCATGGACGGGATCGTCGTGCGCGCGCGGGCCGCGGCGGACCGTCTCCACGCCTGCGGCGTCACGGCGCCGATCGACGTCACGGCCGACAACGCCCTCACCTTCGTTCCCGACGGTTCGCAGGCCGGCGCAGCGGGCGCCATCGGGCTCGCGGTCGTGAACTTCCACCTCTTCCCCGTGCGGCTGCGGCCGTTCGCGCGGCGGCGCGACGTCTATCGCTGGCCGTACGCGTTCTCCCGCTCGCGAGAGCGGACGCGAGCCGCCGAGACGCTGGCGGCGACGTACGCCGAGCTGGCGGACTGGATCGTCGAGGGTCTGCGCAAGCCGGTCGTCCTGCTCTGCATGGAGGAGCTCGACGAGCCGTTCGCTGAAGCGGTACGCGCCCGCATGCGGCACGGCGAGGGGGTTCCGATCTTCTCGTCGCGCGAGTACAACGCATCGCAGATGACCGCGCTCGTGCGCGGGCTCGATCTCCTCGTCACGTCGCGCTACCACGCCGCCGTCTTGTCGCTCGAAGCGGCGGTGCCGCAGACGGCGGTCGGCCACGACTCGCGTCTGCGAGCGCTGTACTCCGAGCTGGGAATGGCCGACCTGTTCGTCGAGCCGCACGCGCCCGATCTTCTTTCGCGCCTCCAAGGCCACATTCGCCGGCTTCTGGCCGACCCGGGCGCGGCGCGCGAGACGCTCCGACGCGGTCACGCGGACCTCATCGCCAGGGCGAGGCGGAATCGCGAGCACCTTCGCGCCTTCTTCTCCGACCGCGGATGGGCGTCGTGAAGCGGACGGTCTTCCTCACGGGCGCAACGGGCTTCCTGGGGACGCAGATCGCGCGACGCCTCTTGGCCGCGCCGGACGTCTCGCTCGTCGCCCTCGTGCGAGGCGAGGACGACGCCGAGGCGACGCGGCGGCTGTCGCGCGCTTGGTGGGACTGGCCTGAGCTCTCCCAGGCGATCGGCGGGCGGGTCGAGGTCGTCTGCGGCGACGTCTCGTCTTCCCGCTTCGGCCTCGGCGGCACGGCCTACGAGGCGCTTGCCCGGCGGATGACGCACGTTGTGCACGCGGCGGCAGACGTGCGCCTGCGGACGCCGCTCGACGAGCTGCGGCGGACAAACGTCGGCGGCACGGCCGAAGTCCTCGCTGTCGCGCGCGCGGCGCACGACGACCACGGGTTGGCGGGGTTCTGTCACGTGTCGACCGCGTACGTCGCGTGCCGCGATCGCGACATCGTCTACGAAGACGACGCGGGCGGCGCATCGCCGGCCGCGCCGGCGTACGAGCAGACAAAGTGCGAGGCGGAGCGGCTCGTCCGCGAGGTCGCCGGCGTCTTGCCGATGACGATCGTGCGCCCGGGCATGGTCGTCGGGGACTCCGCGACCGGCGAGATCAAGACGTTCAACACAGTCTACGCGCCGCTGCGCCTCTACTTGACTGGACGCCTGCGCGTGGTGCCGGCGTCGTCTGCGACGCGCGTCAACCTCGTGCCGGTCGATTACGTCGCGGCGGCCGCGGCGAGGCTCGCACTCGATGAGCAGGCGGCGGGCTCGACGTTTCACTTGACAGCGCCGTGGGACGGGCTGCCGACGATCGGCGAACTCACCGCCGCCGTGCGGACGTGGGCGGCGGCGAACCTGGACGTCCGCCTGCCGCGTCCGGTCTTCGCGCCGATCCCGCTGCCCGACCTCGGAGCCGCCCGGCGGGGGAGCGTCGGGCTCCTCGCGACGCTCGCCCCCTACCTCGACGACCGGCGCCGCTTCGACCGGAGGAACAGCGATCGATTCCTCGGCCCGTACACGCTCGAATGGCGCGAGTACCTGCCGCGCCTGTTGGCGTATGCGACCTACCACGGGTTCCTGCACCGCTCCGACCGCACCGTGCACGAGCAGGTGATGTTCAGACTGGGCGCCCGAAGCCGCCGTACGACGTACCACGACATCGGCCCGAGTGGCCCGCGGCTCCGGACGGCCGACGAGGTGCGCGCCGAGGCGCTGCGGGCCGCCGCGGCGCTCGCGGCGGCTGGCGTACGGAAGGGCGATCGCGTGGCGTGGGTGGGCACCAACAGCACGCGCGTGCTGGCGCTCGATGTCGCGATCGGATTGGTCGGCGCCGTGAGCGTGCCGCTGTACTACACGAGCCCGCCGCAGGAGATCGACGACATCTTGGCGGACTCGGGGGCGCGTCTCCTGTTCGTTGGCGCGCCGGGCGTCCTCGAGCGACTGGGCGAGCTACGCACGGGTGTCCCGATCGTGTCGTTCTGCGTCGCCGGCGCGGCGACCGCCGGACGGACCGTCGAGACGTGGGAGGAGTTCCTGCAGCGCGGCGGCGCGGCGCCGCAAGACGCGCGCTCGTGCCCTCGGGCGCCGGTCGACTTCGGGGACCTCGCGACGCTGCGCTACACGTCCGGCACGACGGGGCGGCCGAAAGGAATCCCGTTTCACCACGGGAACTTGCGCTTCATGGCCGAGTCGATCGTCAGCCTCGTGCCGTGGCGCGCGCGGACGCGGCGGATCGCGATGCTGTCGTTTC
>JAKLIE010000065.1 GCA_022709775.1 Pseudomonadota bacterium | reverse complement strand
CACTACTGGGTCACGGCGCCCGACCCGTCGATGCCGCGCGACCACCCGACCGTGTACCTGCCCGACGTCCGCGCCTACGCCCGCCCCGAAGTCGGCGGCCTGCTCTTCGGCGTTCAGGAGCCGCAGTCGCGCACCTACGACGCGCGCGCGATCCCCGACGACGTGTCGGGCTTCCCGCCGTCCGGCGACGAGGAGGACTGGTCGATGCTGCTCGACCACGCGCCGGCCCTTCGCCGATTCATCCCCGGACTCGACGGATTCCGTTTCGCGCACCACATCGCCGGGCTCTCGACGTACACGCCCGACGGCAGGTTCGTGCTCGGCCGCGCGGGACCGCTCGACGGCTTCCACGTGGCCGGCGGGTGCTGCGGCAATGGCGTGGCGGCGTCGGGCGGCATCGGCGAGGCGATCGCGAGCGTCGTCCTCGGCCGCGAGCCGCCGGTCGACCTGTCGTCGTTCCGGCCGGACCGCTTCGGGCCCATGGATCCGTCCAGCGACGACTTCCGCGCGCGCTGCGCGGCCGCGCGCGCGGGCAAGAGCCGCAAGGGATAGACGTCGCACCGGACGCGCGGCGCCTCTCCCGGGCGACGGGTCGGCGTGCGAGCGGGCGCCTTACGCGGGATCGAGCTTCGCGTATTCCAGCGCGAGCCACTTGAGCCCCGACTCGCGGAAGTTCACCTGCACGCGCGCGTCGCTGCCGCGGCCCTCGGCGTCGACGATCACGCCGGTGCCGAACTTGGCGTGCCGCACGTTCTGGCCCACCCGCCACGAGGGTGCGGCGGCGGTGGCCTGCGGCGCGGCGCGGATCGCTCCCCACTCGGCCTCGTCGACGTCGATCGAGCCGAAGCGCTTGCGCTGCGGCGAGAGCCAGTGCACGAGCTCGCGCGGAATCTCGTCGAAGAACCGGCTCGCGACGTGGTAGCGCGTCTGGCCGTGCAGCATGCGGGTCTGCGCGTGCGTGAGATAGAGCTTGCGCCGCGCCCGGGTGAGCGCGACGTACATGAGCCGCCGCTCCTCCTCGGGCCCGTCCATTTCGTTCAGGCTGTTCTCGTGCGGGAAGAGCCCCTCCTCGAGGCCGGTGACGAACACCGTGTGGAACTCGAGGCCCTTCGCCGAGTGGACGGTCATGAGCTGCAGCGCGGGCTTGCCTTCCGCTTCCTGCGTCTCGCCCGCCTCGAGCGCGGCGTGCGCGAGGAACGCGGCGAGCGGATCGGTCGCCCCTTCGTCCTGCCCGTCGGCGGGCGCGGGCAGGTCCGCGTCGACGCGGTCGGTCAGCATCGGCGCGTCGCTCGCGATCTCGGCCTCGCGCACGAAGCCCTGCGCGGCGTTGACCAGTTCCTCGAGGTTGTCGACCCGGTCCTCGCCGTCCTTCTCGGCGCGGAAGTGCGCCATGAGGCCCGAGCCCTCGATCACGTGGCGGACCGCCTCGGGCAACGTCAACGCGAGCGTCTCGCTGCGCAGCTTCTCGATCGCGCCGACGAAAGCCGCGAGGCTCGACCCCGCCTTGCCGCCGACCGCGCCGCTGCACGCGGCCTGCCACAGCGTCGTGCCGCGCCCGCGCGCGACGTCCTGAAGCTGCTCGAGCGAGCGAGCGCCGATGCCGCGCGGCGGAAAGTTCACGACGCGCAGGAACGCGCCCTCGTCGTCGGGCGAGGCGACGAGACGCAGGTACGCGAGCGCGTGCTTGACCTCGGCCCGCTCGAAGAAGCGCATTCCCCCGTAGACGCGGTAGGGCAGCCCGGCGTTGAACAGCGCATGCTCGAGGACGCGCGACTGTGCGTTGGAGCGGTAGAGCAGCGCCACCTCGGAGAGCGGGATGCCCTCGTCCGTGAGGCCCTTGACGACGTCGACGACGAACGCCGCCTCGTCGAGGTCGGACGGCGCGGCGAACGCGCGCACCGGCTCGCCCTTGCCGTCGCTCGTCCACAGTTCCTTGCCGAGCCGCGTGCGGTTGTGACGGATCAGCGCGTTCGCCGCATCGAGGATGTGGCCGTGGGAGCGGTAGTTCTGCTCGAGCTTGATCAGCCGGACCGGGCGCGAGGGCGACCCGAAGTCCCGCTCGAAGTGCTGCATGTTCGCGGCGTTCGCGCCCCGGAACGCGTAGATGGACTGGTCGTCGTCGCCGACGGCGAACACGGCCGCCTCGGTCCCGGCGAGCAACTGCAGCCACCGGTACTGCAGCAGGTTCGTGTCCTGGAACTCGTCGACCAGAAGATGCGAGAAGCGCCGCTGGTAGTGCGTCCGGATCGACTCGTTGCCGGCGAGGAGCTCGTAGCTGCGCAGCAGGAGCTCCGCGAAGTCGACGACGCCTTCGCGCTGGCACATCGCCTCGTAGAGCGCGTAGTGCTCGACCTGCCGCCGCGCGAACTCGTCGCCGGCCTCGACGGCGGACGGCCGCAGTCCCGCCTCCTTCGCCGAGGCGATGAACCACCCGAGCTGCTTCGGCGGGAAACGGTCGTCGTCGAGGCCGTGGGCCTTGTACATGCGCTTGATCAGCGAGAGCTGGTCGGCCGTGTCGAGAATCTGGAAGAGCTGCGGCAGGTTCGCGTCGCGGTGGTGCGCGCGCAGCATCCGGTTGCACAGCCCGTGGAACGTGCCGATCCACATGCCGCGCACGCTCATCGGCGTAAGCGCGGACAGTCGCAGCAGCATCTCGCGCGCCGCCTTGTTCGTGAACGTGACCGCGAGCACCGACAGCGGCGACGCCTGCCCGGTCGCGAGCAGCCACGCGATCCGCGTCGTCAGCACGCGCGTCTTGCCGCTGCCCGCGCCGGCCAGCACGAGGGCCGAGCCGTGGGGCAGCGTGACCGCCTCGAGCTGTTCGGGATTGAGGTTGGCGAGGAGCGGCGTGGGCATCGGGGGCCGGCGGGGCCATGCCCCGTGCGCGCGGCGCGTCCGCGCCGGTAGGGGCGCGCGCCGCGCGTCGGGCGCGCACGTCGCCGGTCGCCCGATTATAGGCGAGCGGCGGCGACGGTCCGCTTCCCCCGTCGGTCCGACGGCCGGCCCGCGTGGACGTCGCGCGGCCGCGCGGACGCTATAATCCGCCGTCCCCGACCCTTCCGATGGCCCGCGAACCCGCCGCCCCGCCCGACGCCCGTTCCGCGACGATGCGCGGCTTCGTGCAATGGATCCGCGCGGCCGCGCCGTACGTCCACGCGTTCCGCGGCAAGACCTTCGTGATCGCATTCGGCGGGGAGGTCGTCGCCGACGAGGCGTTCCTGGGCATCATCCACGACCTGAACCTGCTGCACAGCCTCGGCATCCGGCTCGTCGTCGTCCACGGCATGCGTCCGCAGATCGACGCGATCCTCGCGCAGCAGAACATACCGAGCCGCTACCACGGCGGCCTGCGCATCACCGATGCAGAGACGATGGACTGCGTGCTCGAGGCGGCGGGCCAGGCGCGCAGCCGCATCGAGGCGATGCTCTCGCTCGGGATGTCCAACTCGCCGATGGCGGGCGCCTACAACCGCGTGTCCTCGGGCAACTACATCACGGCGAAGCCCATCGGCATCGTCGACGGCGTCGACATGATGCTGACCGGCGAGGTCCGCCGCATCGACACGCAGGCGATCCAGCAGCGGCTCGACGACGGCGACATCGTGCTGATCTCGCCGCTCGGCTACTCGCCCACAGGCGAGCTCTTCAATCTCGCGCTCGAGGAAGTCGCCATGCAGGTGTCGGTTCGCCTGAAGGCGCACAAGCTCGTCTTCCTGATGGAGAACGACGGCGTGCGCAACGGCCGCAAGCGCCTGCTGACCGACCTGTCGACGCGCGACGCCGAGGCGCTGCTCGCGAAGCCGGCCAGTCTCTCGCCCGACGTGCGCCACTACCTGCCGTGCGCGATCCGCGCATGCGACAACGGCGTCGTGCGTGCGCACCTCCTGTCGCGCCACATGGACGGCGCGCTGCTGCTCGAGTTCTTCACGCGCGACGGCGTAGGCACGATGGTCGCTTCGACACCGCTCGCGCACCTGCGCAGCGCCACCATCGACGACGTGCTCGGCATCATCTCCATCATCGAGCCGCTCGAGGAGCAGGGCGTGCTCGTGCGCCGCTCGCGCGAGCGGCTGGAGACCGAGATCGAACGCTTCGTCGTCGCGGAATACGACAACCAGATCATCGGCTGCGCCGCGCTCTACGCGTTCCCGGAGGAGCGCGTCGGCGAACTGGCCGCGCTAGCGGTGCACCCGGACTTCCGGCGCGAGGGCTACGGCGAGGCGCTGATGCAGGAGATCGAGGCGCGCGCGCGCAAGCACAAGCTCGGCGCGCTGTTCGTCCTGACGACCCGCACCGCCGGATGGTTCCTCGAGCGCGGTTTCCGGGTCGCGACGATCGCCGACCTGCCGAAGCAGAAGCAGGCGCTCTACAATTTCCAGCGGAAGTCCCAGGTCTATCGCAAGCCGCTCTGAGCGGACGGGCTGCCGGCGAGCGGCCCTGCGCCTCCCGACGCGACAGCCGACCCGGCCCCCATTCATCGCCCGCCATCCAAGGATCCGCCATGGCACGAACCGTGAAATGCATCAAGCTCGGCCGCGAGGCCGAGGGCCTCGACTTCCCGCCCTACCCGGGCGAACTCGGCAAGCGCCTCTACGAGAACGTCTCGAAGGAAGCGTGGCAGCAGTGGATCCGGCACCAGACGATGCTCGTCAACGAGAACCGCCTGTCGCTCGCCGACCCGCGCGCGCGCAAGTGGCTCGCCGAGCAGATGGAGAAGCACTTCTTCGGCGGCGGCGCGGAGATGCCTTCCGGATTCGTGCCGCCCGCGCCATGAGCCTGCCGATCTCGAAGTGGCCGGTTCCGGCGCTCGACGGACTGCCGGACGACATCCGCGCGCGCGTCCTCGCGGTGCAGGAGAAGGCGGGCTTCGTGCCGAACGTGTTCCTGGCGCTCGCACACCGGCCCGACGAGTTCCGCGCGTTCTTCGCCTTCCACGACGCGCTGATGGAGAAGGAAGGCGGCCTCACGAAGGCCGAGCGCGAGATGATCGTCGTCGCGACGTCGGGCGCGAACGACTGCACCTACTGCGTCGTCGCGCACGGGGCGATCCTGCGCATCTACGCGAAGAACCCGCGGATCGCCGACCAGGTCGCCGTCAACTACCGCAAGGCCGAGATCACGCCGCGGCAGAAGGCGATGCTCGCGTTCGCGATGAAGGTCGCGACCGACAGCGGGGCGCTCGAGGACGCCGACTACGCGGCGGTCCGCGCGCACGGCTACTCCGACGAGGACGTCTGGGACATCGGCGCGATCGCGGCGTTCTTCGCGCTGTCGAACCGGATGGCGAACCTGTTGTCGATGCCGCCGAACGCCGAGTTCTACCTGATGGGACGCGTGCCGAAGCCGAAGGCGTGACGCGAGCGCGATCCGCGATCGCCGACGGGGGCCCTAGCCCGCCGCGTTGCGGCAGCGCTCGACGACGAAGTCGAGGAGCTTCAGCGTGCACGCCTCGATGCCTTCCTGCTGCGTGTCGATCACGAGGTCGGCGGCGTCGGGCGGCTCGTACGGGCTGTCGATGCCCGTGAAGTCCTTCAGCGCCCCCGCGCGCGCCTTCCTGTAGAGGCCCTTCGGGTCGCGCCGCTCGCACTCCTCGAGCGGCGAGCGCACCCACACCTCGATGAACGGGCGCGATCCCGCCGCGGCGCGCGCCCGCGCGCGCTCGTCGCGGTAGGGCGAGATGAACGCCGTCACGCAGACCAGGCCGGCATCGGCGAAGAGCGCGGCGACTTCGCCGACGCGGCGCAGGTTCTCCTGGCGATCCTCGGGCTTGAAGCCCAGGTCCGCGTTGAGCCCGGTGCGAACGTTGTCGCCGTCGAGCGTGTAGACGCTCCACCCGAGGTCGAACAGGCGCCGCTCCAGCGCGATCGCGAGCGTCGACTTGCCGGCGCCCGACAGGCCCGTGAGCCAGATCACGGCGCCCCTGTGCCCGGCTCGCGCGCCGCGCTGGAGGGCGGAGATCTGGTGGCTCACCGGCACGACCTCGCCCGATGCGGGCCGCGTGCGGCGCTGGTCCGGGTAGCCCGACGCGTCGATCAGGCCCGCGCCGGCGATCTCGCCGTCCTCGACGAGCAGGAAGCGGCCGGCCGCCGGCAGCGTCCTGGCGTCGTCGACCGCGACCGGCGCGTCGCAGCGGACCGTGAGCCGTGCCACGTCGCCGTCGCGCACCGCCAGCGCGGTGCGATGGCCGCCCGAAGCGTCGAGCACGTGGTGGATCGATGCGACGCGCGCATGGACCTCGCGCGCGCCGATCAGGACGGTGAGCGCGCTCCCCGTCGACAGCTCGCCGCGCCCGAGCCAGCGGACGTCGGCGTCGAACACCGAGGTGAGCTTCGGGGGCGCGTCGGGCGAGCAAAGGACGTCGCCCCGCTCGACGACCGCACCGGGAGCGAGCTCCACGCTTGCCCTCTCGCCGATCGTGGCGCTCGCGCGCGAGGCGTCGCCACCTGCGAACCCGGCGACCTGCGTCGGCCGGTTGCCCGGCAGGATCAGCACGTCGTGACCCGCGGCGACGGTGCCCGACAGCACGCGCCCGACGGCGATCCGGCGCTCGCCGTCCGCGACGACGTCGTCCACCGGCAGGCGGAGCGGCCCACCGACACGCGGCGCCGGCGCCGGCAGCGCATCGAGCGCGTCGACGAGCGTCGGTCCGGTCCACCACGAGGCGCCCGCGCGCACGCGCACGTTGGCGCCGGTCCCGGCGCTGACCGGGACGATCACGCAGGACCGCAACCCGAGCGGCGCGATGGCGGCGACGAGCGCCGCGCTCGCGACCGTGTAGTCGTCCTCGCGCCAGTCGACGAGATCCATCCGGTTCACGGCGACGACCGTGTCGCGCACCCCCAGCAGACGCAGGAACGCGAGCGTGGCGCCGACCGGCGCCGTCGCGGCTCCGCGCACGTCGACGACGACGAGCGCGACGGGCGATTCGATGCCGTCGCCCACGATCTCCCGCAGGAGCTCGCACTCGTGCCGCGCATCGACCGCGAGCCACCGGCGCCGCGGCGTGTGCACGCGCGACGTCGTCGTGCCGAGCTTTCCGGACAGCGCATCGCCCGGCTCGTCGTGCAGCCGGCGCACGAGCAGGGACTTGCCGTGCCCGGGGGGGCCGGCGAGGCACAGCGTCGTCGTCGCGGTCAGCGGATCACGAGCCATCGAGGAGTGCCGGGGACGGGAACGGAGCGCGGGACGGCGTCGCCCGCACGAAGCATCGGCACGATTTTATCAGGCGCGGGCGGCGCGGCCCCGCGGCGGCTCGCGTCGCGGCGACGGGCGACCCGCAGGCCGCCCGTCCCGGCGGTACGACTCGCGTGAACGTCAGGCCAGGTGCTGCCTGAACCACTCGACCGCGCGCTTCCAGCCGTCCTCGGCCTTGTCCTTGCGGTAGGTCGGCCGGTAGTCGGCATGGAACGCGTGCGGCGTGTCCGGGTAGATCGTGTACGCCGACTTCGTGTTGCCCGCGGCCTTCAGCGCAGCGAACATCTTCTCGACCGTGTCGTTCGGAATGCCGCCGTCGGCCCCGCCGTACAGGCCGAGCACCGCGCCCTTGATCTGCGGCGCGACGTCGAGCGCCGTCTTGTCCCCCGCCGCGTAGGCGCGCGCGGTCGGGCCGTACCAGGCGACGGCGGCCCGGACGTTCGGGTTGTGCGCCGCGTACATCTGGACGATGCGCCCGCCCCAGCAGAACCCGGTGATGCCGAGCCGCGCCGTGTCGGCCTTGCCCGTGGACTTTGCGTACGCCACCGTGGCGTCGAGGTCCGCCA
>JAKLIE010000064.1 GCA_022709775.1 Pseudomonadota bacterium | reverse complement strand
CAACGGTTTGACGGCGCGGCTGTTCAAGGCCGGCGCGAAGTTGCCGCATCCATGGGTGCAGGACGCCGCCGGCAACGCGACCGACGATCCAGCGGTCCTGTTCAACGAGCCGAAAGGCACGCTGCTGCCGCTGGGCGGCCTCGAGGCAGGACACAAGGGCTATGCGCTCGCGCTGATGATCGAGGCGATGACCGCAGCGCTCGCGGGCTTCGGCCGCGCGGACCCGAAGGAGGGCTGGGGCGCGACGGTATTCGTGCAAGCGCTCGACCCTCGTGCGTTCGGCGGGCTCGACGCGTTCCTGCGTCAAATGGATTGGCTCGTGGGCGCCTGCCACGATGCAACACCCCGCGACGGCGTCGAGCGCGTGCGCCTGCCCGGCGAGCGCGGCATGAAGCTTCTGCGCGAGCAGATCGAGCGCGGCGTCCTGCTGCACCCTACGATCCTGCCCTCGCTCGCGCCGTGGGCGGACAAGCTCGGCGTCGCCATGCCCCGGCAGCTGTAGACCCGCATACCGGCGACAAAACGACGGGTCGCCACAAGCAGGATAAGGATAAGCAGGGTCAGACCCAATGATAAGTAGGGTCAGACCCTACTATCCAAATCAATAAGTAGGGTCAGACCCTCTGTCAGCCAGGCCCTACTATCAGCCATGATAAGTAGGGTCAGACCCTACTATCAGCCAAGCCATCCCTTCGAACCCGCCATCCGCAAAAGGCGGGGCTGACCCCTACTTTTCCGTGACCTTGCGCTTCTGCCGTCAGGTCAGCGTCACCGCGGCGGGAACGACGAGCAGCACGGCGACCGCCATCCACGCCCAGACGGCGGGATCCGCGAAATCGACAAGGCGCCTCCCGCGGGAGGGCCGGGGCGGAGGAGCGCTCGGCGGGGCGAGGCGGGTATCCATGCCCCGCATTCTGCGGGTCGGCGCTGACGGATCGCATACCGATGCGACGAATCGCCATAAGGCGGGGTTACAACCGCAAGACCTCGGCCGCTGCGAAGCGTCCGATTCGTCGAATGCGGGTTCACCGAAAGGGTACGGCCCCGACCCGAGAGTCGATCCCGACTTCCGCCTACTCCGGCTTGCGCCCCGCCACGACCCGCGGAATCCCGGCAAGATCCCGTCGCGCCTCGACCGCCTCGAATCCCGCCGCCGCGAACAGCGCCCGCACCGCGTCGGACTGGTCGTAGCCGTGCTCGACGGCGAGCCAGCCGCCCGCCACGAGTCGCGCCGGTGCGCCTGCAACGATCGCACGCAGTGCGTCGAGCCCGTCGCCGCCTGGCGTGAGGGCGCGGATGGGTTCGAAGCGCAGGTCGCCCTCGTCGAGGTGCGAGTCGCCGGCCGCGACGTACGGCGGGTTCGCGGCGATGAGGTCGAACGGGCCGGCATCCGCCGAAAGCGCGTCGTACCAGTCGCCCTGCAAGACCGTCACGTTCACGAGACCGAGCCGCATGGCGTTGCCCCTCGCGACCGCGAGCGCATCGTACGACGCATCGGTGGCGTACACCCGCGCGAGCGGCCGCTCACTGGCGATCGCCAGCGCGATGGCGCCCGAGCCCGTACCCAGGTCGACGACTGCGAGCGGCCGTCCCGCGGGCAGGCGCTCGAGCGCGCACTCGACGAGCGTCTCGGTCTCCGGGCGCGGCACGAGCACCGCGGGCGTCACCTCGAGGTCGAGGCCGCGGAATTCGCGGCGGCCGGTCAGGTAGGCGACCGGCTCACCGTCGCGCCGCCGCTTCGCGAGTGCGAAGAACCCGTCCACGCGATCGCGCGGCAGCGGATCGGTGGCGTGCGCGATCAGCCAGGCCCGTCCGACGCCAAGCACGTGCGCGAGCAGCACCTGCGCGTCGACGGGCACCAGGCCCGACTGCGCGAGCGCGCGGCGGACGGTGAGCGAGAGTGGGGTCAGAGACGACACTTCGGCAACGTGCGCGGCCTGTCCACGAAAGGTGCCCGCATGGATTAGTCTCAGGCCCCGCTCTCGATCGCGAACAGCCGCAGCCGCGTGTCGTAGTAGCGCCCCCAACCCTCGTCGACCATGCCGACCTTCCTGAGGACATGCTGCGACGCGCGGTTGCCGGGATGCGTGACGCCGATGATGCGCCCGAGGCCCAGGTCGTCGAAGCCGTAGTCGCGCATGGCGGCAGCGCCCTCGGTGGCGAATCCCAGCCCCCAGGCATCGGGCAGCAGCCGGTAGCCGATCTCGATGTCGCTCGACTTGCCCGCGTACTTGAGAGAGAACCAGCCGATGAACGCGCCGGTGTCGCGCCGGGATGCGCGCCAGATGCCCAGGTCCACGTAGAGGCGGGGATAGCGGAGGATCCGCGGGAACAGCGCGAGGGTCTCCTCGCGCGAATGCACGCGGCCGTCGGCGATGTACTTCATGACGCGCGGGTCGGCGTCGAGACGCACGATGTCCTCGACGTCCGCCGGCACGAACTCCCGGAGGTCGAGCCGCAGCGTCTGGAGCCATGGCGTCGGCTTGGAGACGACGCTCCCCGAAAAAGTAGGGTCAGACCCTACTTTCCCCGCAAAAGCAGGGTCAGACCCTACTTTCCGAGAAGTGGGTTCTGACCCTGCTTTCCGGGACCGACGCCGAGCTTCGGTCGACACCGTATGCGGAACGTCGGGTCTGACTCCGCTTTCCCCGGGTCTGACCCCACTTTCCCCCGATAAATGGGGTCTGACCCTACTTTTCCCCGGCGCCATCAGGTCTCCTCTCCTCCAAGCGCCGCGAGTTGCTCGGCCTGGAACTCCTGCTGGAGCGCGGTGACGATCTCGTCGAGGTCGCCGTCCACGATCGCGTCGATCCGGTAGAGCGTCAGGTTGATCCTGTGGTCGGTCACCCGACCCTGCGGGAAATTGTAGGTGCGGATGCGCTCGCTGCGGTCACCCGACCCGATCAGGCTCTTGCGCGCCGCAGCCTCCTTCGCCTGGCGCTCGTTGCGCTCGCGGTCGAGCAGGCGCGACGCGAGCACCGCCATCGCCTGCGCGCGGTTGCGGTGCTGCGAGCGGTCGTCCTGGCATTCGACGACGAGCCCGGTCGGCAGGTGCGTGATGCGCACGGCGGAATCGGTCTTGTTGATGTGCTGGCCGCCCGCGCCCGAGGCCCGGAACGTGTCGATGCGCAGGTCCGCCGGACTTATCTGGATGTCGGCGATCGGATCGGCTTCCGGCAGCACGGCCACCGTGCACGCCGACGTGTGGATGCGTCCCTGCGCCTCGGTCTCGGGCACGCGCTGCACGCGGTGGCCGCCGGACTCGAACTTGAGCTTCGCGTAGGCGCCCTCGCCCGCGATGCGCGCGATCACCTCGCGGTAGCCGCCGAGCTCGGAAGGCGACGACGACACGATCTCGACCTTCCAGCCCTGGCGCTCGGCGTAGCGCGCGTACATGCGGATGAGGTCGCCCGCGAAGAGCGCCGACTCGTCGCCTCCCGTGCCCGCGCGAACTTCGAGGAACACGTTGCGCGCGTCGTTCGCGTCCTTCGGGAGCAGCGCGGCCTGCAGGTCGCGCTCGAGCGCATCCATGCGCGACTTCGCGGCCGCGCGCTCCTCGTCGGCGAACGCCTTCATCGACGGCTCCGCAGCCATCTCGTCGGCCGCCGCGAGATCGGACTCCGCCTGCCGCCAGGCGTCGAAGCGCTCGACGACCGGCGTCACCTCGGCGTGCTCCCTCGAATACGCGCGGAAGCGGTCCATGTCGCCCGCCGTTTCGGGCGCGGCGAGCAGATGGTCGAGCTCGGCGAGCCGGGTCGCGAGCTGTTCGAGGCGGGTGCGGAGCGAGAGCTTCATGGTAGGGGTCTGACCCCGGCCTCATCGGGGTACGACCCCGGTTCCGGACGACGCCCGGTCAGGCGCGCGATTGCCTGCGTGAGCGGCGAACGGCTCGCCCGCAGCAAGCATTCCCGGTCGCGGGAACGCAACACCGGGGTCAGATCCCGATGATACCGGGGTCAGACCCCAACCCCGGCGTCAGCGCCCTCTGGACCCGTCGACCGGAGGCTCGTGCAGGCGGTAGACGCGCCCGAACAGCGCGATCAACTCGGCGCGCTCGGCGTCGCCGGCCGTGTTGAGCGCCGAGAGCGGCGCGTGCAGGAACTTGTTCGCGAGCCCGCGCGCGAGCGCATCGAGCACGCGGTCGGGCGGCGTGCCGTTCGCGAGCATGCGACGCGCGCGCTCGAGCTCGATCTCGCGCATCTCGTCGACGTGGCCGGACAGCGCGTGGATCGTCGGGACGACGGTGCGGCCCTCGAGCCAGCGCAGGAAGTGCCCGGTCTGCTCGGCGATCATCGCCTCGGCCTGCACGACCGCTTCCTTCCGGATCTGCAGGTTGTCCTTGACGATCGCCGACAGGTCGTCGACCGAGTAGAGGAACACGTCGTCGAGCGCGCCGGCCTCGGGCTCGACGTCGCGCGGCACAGCGAGATCGACGATGAACACCGGCGCGTGGCGCCGCGCCTTGATCACCCGCTCGAGGAGCCCCTTGCCCAGGATCGGCAGCGTGCTCGCCGTGCAGGTGACGATCATGTCGAACTGCGGCAACCGCTCGGACAGCTCGTTCAGCAGGATCGCCTCGGCCCCGAGCCGGTCGGCGAGCGACTGCCCCCGCTCGAGCGTGCGGTTCGCGACCGTGACCGATTTCGGGTGCCTCGCGACGAAGTGATTCGCGGCCAGTTCGATCATCTCGCCCGCGCCGATCAGCAGCAGCCGCTGGTCGGTGATCGACGGAAAGATGCGCTCGGCGAGCTTGACGGCGGCGGCGGCCATCGAGATCGACGCACTGCCGATGTCGGTCTGCGAGCGCACGTCCTTCGCGACCGCGAACGTGCGCTGGAACAGGCGATTGAGCACGAGGCCGAGCGACCCGGCGGACTCGGCGGTGCGCACCGCCTGCTTCATCTGCCCGAGGATCTGGGGCTCGCCCAGCACCATCGAGTCCAGCCCCGCGGCGACGCGGAAAGCGTGCGTCACGGCCTGGTCCTGCCCCAGCGTGTAGAGGTGCGGCCGAAGCGTGTCGGACTTGAGTCCGTGCACGTCCTCGAGCCAGTGCGCGACGCGCGTCGGTTCGCCGCCGTGGAAATAGACCTCGGTCCGGTTGCAGGTCGACAGGATCGCCGCTTCCTTGACCGTGCGTGCGCCGGTGATGTCGCGCAGCGCGTCGGCGAGCGCGTCCGGCCCGAACGTGACCCGTTCGCGCACCTCGAGCGGCGCGGTCGTGTGATTGAGGCCGACGGTATGGAGCGACATGGCGTTGCCGGGAACGGGGGGCACCCCGTCCGGCTCCGGCGCATTCTACCGCGCACACGGGACGGTGCGGCGCAGGACATTGATTTCGATCATCATTCCTGTCCGGCCGGCCAGCGAGCGACTCGCCGGCGCGCTGCCGGGGCCGATTCGCGCCCGCCAGGACTGCCCGGCGCCGGGCGATGCCCGTCGGCGCGATCGCGATCGCGGCACTCGCCGGCGACGCCGCCTGGTGGGAGGGATGGATCGGCGGCTCGCGTCCGACGGGGGTGCAGGTCGCCGCGCCCGATCCGGCGAAAGCGAAGCTCGAAGCCGATCTCGCGGCATCCGAGAAGGCTCGGGCCGACGCCGAGCAGCGCGCCAGGACGCCGACGCCGCGAAAGCCGAACAGGCCGAGAGCGCGGCGAAGGCCGTCGCGGCATCCGCCGCGCCGCCGCCTCCGATCGCCGACGCATCGCGGTACGACGGTGCATGGGTCGCCACCTGCAAATGTTCGGCGGTGGGCAGGGCCCCTCCGCTGATCCGAAGCGGAGGAATCGTCGTGCGCGGCGGCGAATCCACGGCCGAACGCGGCACCCCCGGGCAGCCGGGGTACGATTTCGCGAGCGGCCGCGTCGCCGCGGACGGGACGCCCGTGATGACCGGCAACGGCATCGGCCCG
The DNA here is from genome assembly GCA_022709775.1 of Pseudomonadota bacterium. Next base: position 1,976 of record JAKLIE010000064.1, on the reverse strand, counting down.
CTCGCATCCGCGTACGGCAGACCGTACGAGATCTACTTCCAGGGACGCCGGACGGGCGACCGCTTCGCGCTGAACGGTGCGTTATGCGCGCGCACCTGCGACGTGGAGATCGCGCGTCCGGGCACGGCGTCCGAGCCGCGCGGCAAGGACCGCCGGTCGTAGCGGGCGAAGCGACGGCCCGAAGGTCGCGCGAACTCGCCGACGCCTCGCTCCGCCTCCGCGCCCGTACCGCACAGGGTGTCGAGGACAACCACCCCGCCGACGGATTCGGCGTGCGGCTTCCGCAACGCGCGAACGCTCGGCCGCGATGGTCGAATCGATCGCCGAGCCGCCGGCGCTGGATCGATCCGTTCGCCGGGGCGGCGTCTCTGCGCGCTGTAGAATTGCAATTCACGATCCACCGGCGCGCCCCGCGCGCTCGCGACGGTTCGCCCCGGCTTGACGCACGTCAATGGACCGCCCGTTGCCAGGGGCGACGATGAAAAATCGGCAGATAGGCCGGGGCGTCGTTTTATCGCCGCGGCGGCGGACCATTTCAAGGGGAAGCGCATGGCTGCATCCAGGATGAGTAACAGGTTCGCCCGGTGGGTCGACAGGATCGTCGCGGGAGCGGCGATTGCGGTCCTCGCGGGGTTCGCGGCGGGTGCCGCGCAGGCCCAGACCTACACGGTGACGCGCACCTCGCACACGATCCTGCTCGCGGACAACGCGCACACGGATGCGCACCTGTGCAACTACGCCGCCTACCGGATCACCGCGGACGCCCCGGTGACCGACGTCTGGGCGACGATCGGCAACTTCGCCGGCGGCCGGATCACGCTCGCGGCGACCGACGACGGCGTCTACCACGTCGGCGCGATCCCCTCCGGCCAGTACAAGATGGCGTACTTCTACCTGTGCGGCGACACGGTGCCCAACATCGGCGAGGTGATCGGCGGCCAGACGCACTCCGTCTACCTGTGGGACCGCGATCCGTCGCTGCCCGGCGCCACCCAGGTCGATGCCAGCAACTGGACGCTGAGCTACGCGCACGCGCACATCAACGCGAACTCGAACAAGATCGACTCGGTCACCGTCAATCCCTGGGACGTGTACCTCGGCTCCACGTTCACGATCCGCGTCGACGGCCGCACCGGCACGGTCGGCAGCGACGAGCACCTGGTGTTCACGCCCGCCGCGCACGCGCCGTGGCCCGCGGCGGCCTTCGAGCTGGTCTCCGTCTACATCGACCTGCCCGACGTCGGACCCGACCCGCACATCCTCGTCGACGACCTGGTGCACACAGGCCTCGAGGTGAACAGCGCCAATACGCCGTACTACGCGCTCTACACGTTCCGCGTCGTCGGCATGACCTCGACGGACACCGAGACGAGCCCCTACTCGTTCATCGACAGCGGCCAGAACCTCAAGCACACCGACGTCAGCCACTTCGTCTACCCGGACATCCCGCCGACGATCAACCCGACGACGCTGAGCAAGTCCGCGAGTCCGACGACCGTCGTGCAGTCGGGCTCGACGACCGACGTCACGTTCACGGTGACGTTCGCGAACAGCGACGACGAGCCGGTCACCCTCGACCAGATCCGGGACGTTCTGCCCGCCGGCTTCACCTATGCCGCCGGCACGTCGGTCTACAACGGCGGCCCGATCGGCAACCCGTGGGCCAACGGCCAGACGCTCACGTGGAGCGGGAGCTTCGTCGTCCCCGCGCTCGGCAGCACGACGCTGGTGTTCCACGCGACGCTGCAGGCGAATCCGTCGATCGGCACCTACGACAACTGCGCGGTCGCGTTCATCGGCAGCACGCAGATCGACACGACGTCGGACACGACCGACAACGCGCCGGCGTGCGCGCGCGTCACCGTGATCGGGGCGCCCAGCGGCGGGACGATCATCATCCGCAAGACGACGGTCGGCGGCGGTGCGACGTTCAGCTTCACGGGGACGGGGGGCGCGCCGGTCGGCAACTTCTCGAT
>JAKLIE010000063.1 GCA_022709775.1 Pseudomonadota bacterium | reverse complement strand
CGGGGGGGGGGGGGGGGCGGGGGTGGGGGGGCGCCCCCCGAGAAGTGGGGCCTGCACGGTCCCGCCCTGCGGCTCGGCCTGCGCATGGTGAGCGGCCTCGCCGAAGCCGGCGCGCAGCGCATCGAGGAAGCGCGCCGCACGCGCCCGTTCGCCGACGTCGCCGACCTCGCGCGCCGCGCGCGCCTCGACCGGCGCGACCTCGATGCGCTCGCCGACGCGGGCGCGCTTGCCTCCCTCACCGGCCATCGTCACGCCGCGGTCTGGGACGTCGCGGGCGTCGAGAAGCTGCCCGCCCTCCTCGACGGCAGCCGGTTCGACGAGACGCGCGCGGAGCTCGCCGAGCCGACCGAAGGCGAGGACGTCGTCGCCGACTACCGCCGCCTCGGCCTCACGCTGCGCCGCCACCCGGTCGCGCTGCTGCGCGACGAGCTCGCGAAGCGGCGCCTCGCGACCGCCGCCGACGTCCTGCGCACGCCGCACGGCCGCCTCGCGCGCACCGCCGGCATCGTGACCGGACGCCAGCGGCCCGACACCGCGAGCGGCGTCGTGTTCGTCACGCTCGAGGACGAGACCGGCAGCACCAACGTGATCGTCTGGCGCGACCTCGGCGACCGCCAGCGCCGCGAGCTCCTGGGCTCGCGCCTCCTCGCCGTCTACGGCAGGGTCGAGCGCGAAGGCGAAGTCGTGCACCTGATCGCCGGGCGGTTGGTCGACCTCACGTCGCTATTGGGCTCGCTGCCCACGAAGTCGCGCGACTTTCATTGAGCCGGAAGGCACGCGAACACCCGTGTCGCCGCCTCGCCTTCCATCGTCCAGCCCTGCGCGATCATCGCGTCGAGGAGGGAAGGGTCGGTCGTGTAGCGATGGTTCGGCGCGCCGGTGATCATGTTGTTGTACGCGCGATGCAGGCGCACCGTCCCCGGCGGACAATCGCGCGCGCCTTCGGCGCCCACCGGCAACCGGAGCTCGAAGGCGTTGCGCTCGAAGCGCCAGTCGGGGCTCGCCTTCACGGTCTCGCACTCGACGGCGTACGGCGTGTAGAAGTGCGACGACCTCGGCGCGAACGTCTGGTCGCTCCAGAACCGGCACACCGGTGACAGCGGCGCCGGGTCGCCCGCGTAGACGTCGAACGATCGCCCGGTGCGCTGCCAGCCGCTCGACGGCGTCGCGTCGAGGTGCGCGATCTCGTCGGCATCGGCGCTGATGAAGTAGTGGCCGTACCCGGCGTGGAAGAACTCGACGGCGCGACGCGTCGCGAACGGCAGCGGTGGCGCGAGGTCGCCGCCCTGGAGCTGCACCACGGCGAGGGTCTCGACGCCGTCGACGTCGCGAAGCGAGAGCGGGAGGACGATCTCGCCGGACGGCCGGAGTGCCGGGGCGCTCTCCGCGAGGATGTTCGACACGCCCCGCGCCAGACGTGCGTCGCCGAACGGCAAGCTCGCCACGCCGCCCCGGGCGAACGTCGCGTCGAGGCGCCCGTCAGGCTGAAGCCTGGCGAGGACGACACGGTAAGGCGCTGTGGATCCCGGCGTCGTCTGGATGTCGGCGACGACGAGGAGACGCTCGTCAGGCAGCGCGAGCACGCGAACCCGGTCGGCACCGGCCTCGGTGACCAACGAGAGCGGCAGGACGACCAGGCCGCCGTTCCCGAACGCCGGATCAGGCGCGCCGCTCGGCGTTAACCGGGCGATCACGGGCTGGCGCACGCCGTCCGGTGTCAGCGAGCTCGCGCCGCCGAACGCCACGACTCGACCATCGGCGAGGCCGAAGGCGCCTTGCTGGCGCAGTTCGCCGAACACCTCGATGCGGCCGACACCGCCGGCGCCGAAGGCCGGCGCGCCGCTGCGCGCGACGAAAAAGGCGTCGCGTTCGCCATCGCGTCGGTACACGCCTGCCACGAGCCGGTCGGCCGGATCGATCGTCAGCGACGAGAATCCGTAGAGGGGAGTTCCGAACGGCGGGGTCGCAAGCAGCCCGGTTCCGTCGGCGGCAACACGGACCAGCCACGACCTCGGAGTCGTCCCGCCCTGATTCGAGTATCCGTAGCTCGCGCCCTGGCTGTCCAGCACGTTCCCGAACGCGCACGTCGAATCTTCGATGGCCAGCACGCCCTGCGTGCCGAACGACGCGTCGGGGACGCCGGACGCCAGGTGACGACTGAAATAGCGGTCGCACACGACGAAGCTCGGGGCCGGTTGCGATATGAGACCCTGCCACAGAACGCTGATCCGGCCGTCGGCGCGGAGGCCCAGGCCGCCGAAGTCGGTGTAGGGAACCGGAGGCGGGGTGATCGCGCCCGTGATGGCGAACCCGGGGTCCACCCGCCCGGCCGCGTCGAGGCGTATGACGCGCGACGCCGACGATCCTCCGGCGAAGGTGAGGAGTGCCACCAGCGCACCGCCGTCCGCCAGGACCTGCAGCCCGACGAGCATCGTGTCGCTCGACGGCAGGGCCGCCACGCCGTGATTCCCCCAGCTGGCATCGGGATCGGTGGGCGCCGCGGAGGCCAGCAGCGGAAGCCCCCAGCCCCATGCCAGCCACGCCAGACTGCGAAGTGCTCGTCGCATCCCGCCTTCCTCCCGGCGCCTGCGTCGCGGACCTTCGCAGGGATCTTAAACGAGTCACGCGGGTGGCGGTGGATCCGAATCGGTAAGATCGGCGTATTTCGATCGACCCACGGTACCGGGGGACCTCGCCGGTCGAGGGGAGCGCGTGGCACGACCCGAGTTCGACATCGTGGTGATCGGCGGCGGCGCCGGCGGCCTGGTCGTCGCCGCGGGCGGCGCCGCGCTCGGCGCGAAGATAGCGCTCGTCGAGAAGCACCGGCTGGGCGGCGACTGCCTGTGGACCGGCTGCGTGCCCTCGAAGACGCTGATCAAGTCGGCGCAGGTCGCCCACGCGATGCGCCACGCCGACCGCTGGGCGCTCGCGCCGCACGACCCGAAACCCGACCTCGCAGCCGTCATGGAGCGCGTCGCGTCGGTCATCCGCGGCATCGAGCCCAACGACAGTCCCGAGCGCTTCCGGTCGATGGGCGTCGACGTGATCCTCGGCGAAGGCCGCTTCGTCTCGCCGGACGCGTTCGACGTGAACGGCCGCCGTCTCACCGCGAAGACGTTCGTGATCGCGACCGGCTCGCGCCCCGCGATGCCGCCGATCCCCGGTCTCGCGGACGCGGGCGCGCTCACGAACGAAACGATCTTCGACCTGCGCGAGGACGTCCCCCACCTGATCGTGATCGGCGGCGGTCCGATCGGCAGCGAGATGGCGCAGGCGTTCCGGCGGCTGGGCAGCGACGTCACGCTCGTCGACGTCGCCCCCCGCATCCTGCCGCGGGAGGACGCCGACCTGGCCGAGGTCGTGCTGCGCCGGATGACCGCGGAAGGCGTGCGGTTCGAGCTCGATACGTCGATCGCGAAGGTCGAGGGCCGTCGCGGCGAGGTGCGGGTGACGTTGAAGGCGAAGGACGGCGGCGAACGCGTCGTCGCCGGCACGCACGTGCTCGTCGCGGCCGGCCGCAAGGTCAACGTCGAAGGCCTCGGCCTCGACGCCGCGGGCGTGAAGCTCGACGGCGGACGCATCGTGTGCGACGGTCGCCTGCGCACGACGAATCCGCGCGTCTACGTCGTCGGCGATGCCGCCGGCGGCTACCAGTTCACGCACCTCGCCGAGCATCACGCCGGCGTCGTGCTGCGACAGGCGATCTTCAGGCTGTTCTGGACCAGGCCGTCGACGGTCGTGCCGTGGTGCACGTACACCGATCCCGAGCTCGCGCGCGTCGGGCTCTCCGAGGACGAGGCGAAGAAGCAGGGCGTCGCGCACAGGGTCTACCGCTTCGCGTTCGACGAGGTCGACCGCGCGCGCGCCGAAGGCGAGACCGAGGGGTTCGCCAAGCTAGTCACCGATCCTAAAGGCACGATCCTCGGCGCGGCGATCGTCGGCCCGCACGCGGGCGAGTTGATCGCCGAATGCGTGCTCGCGGTGTCGAAGGGCATGAAGGCCGGCGACCTGTCGGCGGCGATCCACACGTACCCGACGCTCGCGTCGATCAACCGCCGCGTCGCCGACCAGCGGCTGAAGGAGGGACTGACGCCGTCGTCGAAGGCGTGGATCCGGCGGATCTTCGGGCTGCGGGGCACCTGAGGATGACCCCCTATCCTCCTCCGCCCGCCGCGACGCCGTCCGGCAGTCGCGCGCTCAGGCTGGCGCTCGTCGCGCTCTTCGTCGGCGTGGTCGCCGCGTTCTTCGCACTCGGCGGGCAACGCTACCTCTCGCTCGATGCGATCAAGGCGAACCGGGACGCGCTGCTCGCGTTCACGCAGGCGCACTTCGCCGCCTCGCTCGCGATCGCCTTCGTCGTCTACGTCGCGGTCACGGCGTTCAGCCTGCCGGGCGGTCTCGCAATGTCGCTGACGGTGGGCTTCCTGTTCGGCCGCTGGATCGGCAGCGCACTCGTCGTGGTCGCCGCGACGATCGGCGCGACCCTCGTCTTCGTCGCCGCGCGATACGTGTTCGCCGACGCGGCGCGCAAGCGGCTCGGCGCGTTCGGCGAGCGGATCAACGCGGGCTTCACCGAGAACGCGTTCTCGTACCTGCTGTTCCTCCGGCTCGTCCCGCTGTTCCCGTTCTTCCTCGTCAACCTCGCGCCCGCGTTCACGTCGATCCCCATCCCAACCTACGCGCTCGCCACTTTCGTCGGCATCATCCCGGGCACGTTCGTGTTCGTGAACCTCGGGCAGACGCTCGGGCGCATCGAGTCGCTGCAGGGCCTCGTCTCGGCGGAGACGCTGGGCGCGTTCGCGCTGCTCGGCGTCTTCGCGCTCGTGCCGGTCGCGATCGGCCGACTCCGCGCGCGCAAGGATGCGACGCAGGCCCCCCGATGATCCGGCTGTCGGTGATCGTCCCCGCGCTGGAGGAGGCTGAAGGCATCGAGTCGACGCTCGACGCGCTCGTGCCGCTGCGCGGCGCGGGCCACGAGGTGATCGTCGCCGATGGCGGTAGTCGCGACGCGACCGTCGCGATCGCGACGCCTCTGGCCAATCGCGTGATCGTCGCACCGCGCGGACGCGCGTCGCAGATGAACGCAGGAGCGGCCGCCGCCGCCGGCGACGTTCTGCTGTTCCTGCACGCCGACTCCCGTCTGCCCGCCGACGCCGCGAAGGCGATCGACGAGGCGATCCGCGCGGGCCGGCGCTGGGGGCGCTTCGACGTGACGATCGAGGGGCGCTCGCGGATGCTCCCCTTCGTGGCCACATCGATGAACTTCCGCTCGCGGCTGACCGGCCTCGCCACCGGCGATCAGGGAATCTTCGTCGAGCGATCGCTGTTCGCGCAAGCTGGCGGCTTTCCGCCGATCCCGCTGATGGAAGACCTCGCGCTCTCCCGAACGCTCAAGCGCCGCGCCGGCCGCCCGGCGTGCCTCGCGCAGCGCATCCGCACCTCGGGGCGCCGCTGGGACCGCGATGGCGCCTGGCGCACGATCCTGCTCATGTGGCGGCTGCGCGCCGCGTGGGCGTTCGGCGCCGATCCGTCGCGGCTCGCGAAGGCCTACCGTGGGCCCAACGCGCGCCCCCGCGTGCTGCAGGTGTTCGCGAAGGCGCCGGTGCCCGGAGAAGTCAAGACTCGGCTCGCCCGCACGCTCGGCAGCGACGCGGCGGCGGCCGCGTATCGCGAGCTGGTCGAGCGCACGCTCGCGACCGCGGACGAGGCCCGGGCGCGCGGGATCGTCGCTGCGGTCGAGCTGTGGTGCTCGCCCGACGTCACGAACCCCGCCCTCGTCGAGTGGTCGCGAAGGCACGGCGCGACGCTGCACCGGCAACAGGGCGCCGACCTCGGCGATCGGATGCGCAGCGCCCTTGCGTCGGCACTGGCACGCGGCGACGTGCCGATGCTGATCGGCACCGACTGTCCGGCGATCGACGCGAATTACCTCGCATCCGCCTCGTCCGCGCTCGACACGCACGACGCCGTGTTCGGCCCGGTCGAGGACGGCGGCTATGCGCTCGTCGGCGTCGCGCGCGACGTGGACGCGTACGCGGGTATCGCGTGGAGCACGCCCTCGGTCATGGCCGGGACCCGCGCGGCGCTCCGGCGCTCGGGGGCGCGCTGGATGGAGCTCCCGACGCTGTGGGACGTCGACAACGCGGAAGACCTCGCGCGCTGGCGCGCGACCGGCCCGCGAGCGGCATGAAGGGCGCCCGGCAACGGCAACTCGCGGCGGCCGCGACCTTCGTCGCGCTCGTCGTCGTCCCGGCGCTCGCGCAGACGACGCCGGAGGCGATCGCGGTGGGCGCGTTCTCGCAGGCGCAACCAGGCGGCCCGCTGCCGGACGGCTGGACGCCGCTCACGTTCCGCGGCATCGACCGCCACACGCGCTACGCGCTCGTCCGCGACGACGAGCGCGGAACGGTGGTCGAGGCCGCCGCGGACGCTTCCGCATCGGGGCTCGTCCGCAAGCTCGACCTCGATCCGAAGGCGTGGCCGGCGCTCGCGTGGTCGTGGAGGGTCGAGCGACCGGTCGCGAAGGGCGACGTCACGCGCAAGTCGGGCGACGATTACGCCGCGCGCGTCTACGTCACGTTCCGCGTTCCGCCCGAGCGACTGTCGCCGTTCGAGCGGATGACGCGCACGGCCGCCCGCGCGATGTTCGGCGACGGCGTCCCCGACGCCGGCCTCGCCTACATCTGGGATGCGCGCGCGCCGGTGGGCACGATCGTGCCGAACCCGTACACCGACCGCGTGCGGATGATAGTCGTCGAAAGCGGAAGCGCGCGCGCCGGCCGGTGGCTCGCCTACGAGCGCGACATCGCGGCCGACTATCGAGCAGCGTTCGGCCAGGAAGCGCCGCCCGTGTCGGGCATCGCGATCATGACCGACACCGACAACACCGGCGAGTCGCTGCGCGCCTGGTACGGCGACGTCGCGCTCTCGCGCGTGCCCGCCGCTCCGAGGCCCGTGCCGGCGCCGTGAGCGTGCCGGGCGGCCGCGTCAGGCGTTTTGCGCGACCGAGCAGGCGGCCGTCGCGGCCGCGGATTGCCGAGCCTTCGCGATAGCCACGTTGATCCGCGCGTCCTCGGGCACGCCGTTCTTGACCGCGGTGATCTCGGCGAGGATCGCGATCGCGATCTCGGGCGGCGTACGGCTGCCGATGTAGAGCCCGATCGGGCCGTGCAGCCGCGCGATCTGCGCGTCGGTGAGCTCGAACTGCTTCAGGCGCTCGCGACGCTTGTCGTTGTTCGCGCGCGAGCCCAGCGCCCCGACGTAGAACGCGGGCGACGCGAGCGCCTCCAGGAGGGCGAGGTCGTCGAGCTTCGGGTCGTGCGTGAGCGCCACGACCGCGCAGCGCTCGTCGAGCTTCATCGCCATCGCCGTGTCGTCGGGCATCGTGCGCACGAGCGTCACCCCCGGGATGTCCCAGGTCTCCGTGTACTCCTCGCGCGGGTCGCAGACGGTGACCTGGTAGTCGAGACCCACCGCGATCTGTGCGAGGTACTTCGAGAGCTGCGACGCGCCGATCACGAGCATCCGGTAGCGCGGCCCGTGGATCGTCGTCAGCGTCCTGCCGTCGAATGCGAGCGAGTCGGACGGCTTCGCAGGATGGAGCGTGGCGAACCCGGTCGCCATCTCGAGACGGCGCGCGACCAGGTGGCCCTCCTCGATCTCGCGCAGCAGCGCGAGGATGCCGGACTCCTTCGTGAGCGGCTCGAGCACGAGCTGGATCGTGCCCCCGCAGGGGAGCCCGAAACGCCGCGCCTCGTCGGCCGACACGCCGTAGGTCACGACCTCGCACTTCGTCGCCTTCAGCCCTTCGCTGCGCACGCGCTCGATCAGGTCGTCTTCGATGCATCCGCCCGACACCGAGCCCACGACGTGCCCGTCGTCGCGCACCGCGAGCATCGCGCCCGGCGGCCGCGGCGAGCTGCCCCAGGTCTTCACGACGGTCACGAGCAGCACGCGGCGGCCGGCTTCCACCCACTCGGCG